>NZ_MVOK01000011.1:0-190668 GCF_002018915.1 Pseudomonas sp. MF6396
CGATTACATCGAGATGTTCTACAACGTAAAACGCCGCCATGGTTTCAACAATCAGCTGTCACCGGTAGAGTTTGAAAAACGTTACGCAATGAGCTTGCAAGGTGTCTAGAGAATCCGGGGCGATTCAGGATAAAGCTGTCAGTAACGAGAATTTGCGGGATGGCCTGATTACGTTGCAAAAAACTTTTCTGCAATGGCGCATACACCTTGCAGCTGGTTTCCCAGTGCGCCGTCTTGTATGCATCGATGATCTGCTGAGGCAGCATTGCCGCAGTGAAGCCTTCAAGACGCACCGATGTCTCGATCAGCCAGGAAGGCAAGGTGACGATCACTGCGTCGAAGTCCTCGCTCTGCAACGTGCTCGACTGCGGGTCGCTGGCATGCCACTGGTACTGCACGCGGATCTGCTGGTTCGCCAGCTTGCGCAGGCCAGTAACCGGGCTGTCGGTAAGCAGCCCGTTGGGCAGGGCACTGAGGTGCTGGTAGGGAGATGCACCGGTTGGCGCCACCGGCATGAACAACAGGCATTCATCCAGAGCGGCCAGCCCCAGGTAGGTAGGTGACGCGAACGGCAGACCTCTGCTGTCGTATACAGGCTGATTGGCAACCAGCGGCGCGTCCAGCGGGTCACCCTGCTCGTCCACGCGGCCATGCACCAGTTGCAGGTGGCTGCTGAAGCCGAAGATCGCCGTTCGCAGCGGATACAGGCTGCAGACATCATAGAAAGCCCCCCAACTGCCGTCGCCGATACCGATGGCATAGAACAACGCGGACTCTGCCGCGCTCATGCCCAGGCCGCCGAAGTCGCCGGGCGTTTCGGGGTTCCACACATCAATTGCCGGCAACCTGACCAGGTCCCGAAACGACATTGCCTGATAGCGTTCAACAATGGCGGCCCACAGGTCTTCCCACTGCTCGCCGCCATAGGCTTGCGCCACGGTTTCGGTCATCCGGTCGGCAAACACCCGCCACTTTTCATGTACCTGTTGCAAGGTGGCCGTAGGTGGCGGTGTCCGGCCGTCAGCGTTGTCCCAGATCAACAGCGTCGGCTCGCCCTCGCCGTCCAGCAGACCTTCACGCAGGTAGATGCCTGTCGAGCGTACGGCAGGCGTACCCGGGTTGGGAAAGTCGGACAAGCGCAGATCGAACTGACTAGCGTAGTACGCCATCAACGAGCGCCCCTCTTTCGGCGCTTCGCCACTGCGATTGAACAACGGCATGCGCATGGCGCCCATTTCGAACGGCGTCGAAGGCTCCCTGTCGCCTGGGCCAGGGTCGACGATGGTCATGTGCCGACCGCCGATCCGTTGCGACTTTTCGATCAGGGTGATGTGCTGGAAGCCGCAACGCAGCAGCTCGCGGGCGGCAGTCAAACCGGTAACGCCGGCACCGATGATGCAAATGCGGTGCTCGGCGCGACGGGCTTGGGCGATACCACCGACCTGCTCAAGCAACCTGCGGTAGTCAAAACACAGATCGGGCGGGTTGGGGAACCGCGCCGACCAGCCTTCGGCATTACCCGCCAAGGGGGTCGCAACATCAGCGGGATGGTTGTAGGTGGAACCGATAGTCATGGGCTGCTCTCTGCTTGAAGTGGCGGAGCAGAGAGCTTGAAGTCGCTGCCGGCTGCAGCGGTGCTACATAGTTGAACGCCCTCACTCCGGCAGTTCGAGCGCCACTCCACCTGCATGCTGCCTCACGATCCGATACGGCAGCACCGCCCAGCCCACCCCACGACAATGGCGCTGCACGCTGTCGAACACCGGGTCGAACTGGATGCCTTCGGGGGTAAAGCGCCATGTGGGCATCTGCCACACCTGCGCCTGTGCGTAATCGCAGCCGTCCTCGCCCACCTCGCCCAACATGTGCTGCGGATAAAGCTGCTTGAGCTGCGCCAGCAACCACGGCGCAAAGGTGCGCGAACGGTAGTCCACATAGGCACCGAAACTCACGGTGGCGAACTGCTCGGGGTTGGGGCCAGGCTGGTACTCGTAGTGAAACGGCTTGCCCTCGCCCACCCACAGCACATCGTCCAGGGTCAGCTCCTTGCCCGACTCCACCGCCAGGTTGAGCGGCGCATCGGTGGGCAGCATCGGCGTGCCGTCGCAGCTGTAGTCCTGCACGATGCTGACACTGAGCAGCGCATTGCTCATGAACCGCGGCGTCACCGTCTGCCGGTAGTACCCGCCAGGGCGCCCCAGCAGCATGCACTGGTGGTAGGCCACCACATCACTGGACAGGCGCGCGCGCAGCAACTGGTTGAGGCGTGTGAGCTGCTGCGCAGGGTAACCGTCCTCGATCACGAACAGGCTTATCCCCGAGGACGGCTCGCTCAGCCAGCGCAGCGGGTAGCCTTGAAAGTGTTCAAGCTCGCCCGGCTTCAACGGCAGTTGCATCAGCCTCAGGTATTCATAGGGTGAGTCGGTGTACTGGCGGGCCAGGAACGGATCGGCACCCGACGGTACCTGCGGCAGTCGTGCCGGCAGCAGCGTGATCGGCAGGCGTTTGCCCTGGGCGCTTTGCCACTCACCTTGCAGGCCGCCCTGGGCAGCCGGCCACAGCGCGAGTGTTGGCAGCGAGTCGATGCCTGCTTCCGGGGCCGGCTCATGCCCCTCCACCAGTTGAATCCGCGTGCCCTGGATGCTGCCGGTGAGCTGCAGGTCATGGTGATGCTTCACGTAGAAGTAACGCCCGCTGACATCCTCGGGCACGGCGCGGTCGAGCTCCAGCACGATCGACTGGGTACCCAGGGTACCGGTGAACACGTCGCTGTCCAAGCCCGCCTGGGCGGGCATGGCTGCGGTCAAGGCCTGCGCGGCCAGCAGTGCGACGCAACATCCATGTTTCATGGGAAAAACGTCCGCTATTCAAGAGGGGTGAATTATGCCGACAAAGCCTGCGGCACAAGGCAACTAATTGAACGGCGGCGGATCTTTACTCAGAGCCCCCCACGGAAACCTCCCCCATGAACGAGCAGAAAAGCGGCAAGACCCCGGGCCTGTCAGCGGACGAAGAGCAGGAGGTCAGCCACAACCAGCCGCCACGTGCCGCTGTGCTCCACGAGATCATCCGCGCCCAGGGCGACAAGGAACTGCAGCGCACCATCGCGGCGCTGTGGTGGTCGGCACTGGCGGCCGGCTTGAGCATGGGCCTGTCGCTGATGGCGATGGGGCTGTTCTATTCCCGCCTGCCCGAGGGCGACAGCAGCCAGGTGATCGCCAGCCTGGGCTATTCGGCGGGCTTTCTGGCGGTGATTCTCGCGCGCCAGCAACTGTTTACCGAAAATACCCTGACCGCCGTGCTGCCGGTGATGACCAAACCCACGTTCAACAATGTGGGGCGCCTGTTGCGCCTGTGGGGCGTGGTGCTGTTCGGCAACCTGGTGGGCACCGTGCTGGTGTCATACGTGATGCTGCACCTGCCGATCTTCGACACCAAGACCGATCTCGCCTTTCTCGAAGTGGGGCGCAAGGTCATGGAAAACGAGGTGGGCCAGATGTTTGCCAAGGGCATCATCTCGGGCTGGATGATCGCGACCATGGTGTGGATGATCCCGTCGATGGAGAACGCCAAGATCTGGATCATCCTGCTGATCACCTATCTCATGGCGCTGGGTGACTTCACCCATATCGTGGTTGGCTCGGTCGAGGTGTCGTACCTGGTGTGGGCCGGGGAAGTGAGCTGGCAGCAGTTCTGGCTGCACTTTGCCGCGCCGACCCTGGCGGGCAACATCGTGGGCGGCAGCTTCATCTTCGCGCTGATCAGCCATGCGCAGATTCGCAGCGACGCCGGCCTACCCGATGAAACCCTGAGCAAGGGCCGCGAGCGCCCCTTGCCCGGCCGGCGCGACCCTAGCGACGCACCTTAACGCTGCCCGGAGGCCAACACGCCCGCCTGGGCCTGCTGTTGCTCCAGTGGAAGCCACCACGCGGTACCCCGCTGCGGTTGCACCAGGCTGACCCGCTCCCCCATCTGCGGGGTGCTCAGCGGTACCCGTGCGTTGGCCGCCAGGGCCATGATGCGGTCGAAGGGTTCATGCCAGGTGTGGGTGGACAGGTCGAAGGTGCCGTTGTGGATCGGCAGCAACCAGCGCCCGCGCAGGTCCAGGTGCGCCTGCAGGCTCTGCTCGGGCTGCATGTGCACATTGGGCCAGTTGACGTTGTAGGCGCCGGTTTCCATCAGGGTCACGTCGAATGGCCCATAGCGTTCGCCGATCTGCCTGAAGCCCTCGAAATAGCCTGTATCGCCGCTGAAGAACAGGCGCAGGTCCTCATCGAGCACCACCCATGACGCCCACAGGGTGCGGTTGCTGTCGAACAGCCCGCGCCCGGAGAAGTGCTGCGCCGGGGTGGCGACGAACTGGATGCCCGCAACCTCCGTGGCCTGCCACCAGTCGAGCTGGCGCACCTTGGCCGCAGGCACGCCCCACCCGACCAGGGTGTCGCCCACCCCAAGCGGGGCAAGGAATACCTCGGTGCGCTCGGCCAGGGCCAGCACCGCCCGTTCATCCAGATGGTCGTAATGGTCGTGGGACAGTATCACCGCCGTGATCGGCGGCAGTTGCTCCAGCGCCAGCGGCGGCTGGTGAAAGCGCTGCGGGCCGGCCCACTGCACCGGCGAGGCGCGCTCGGCGAACACCGGGTCGGTGATGAAGAAACGATCGCGCAGCTTGAGCAGCACCGTGGAATGTCCCAGGCGCCACAGGCTGCGGTTCGGCGCGGCCAGCACCTGGGCCTGGCTCAGGGGGTGCACCGGTATCGGCAGGGTTGGCCGGGTGTCGGCAGGCTTGCTCAGAAACAGGAACTTGAAACCGATGCGCAGTTTTTTCAGCACCCCGTCGCGGGGCAACTGGGCCTGGTTGCGGTACCGCCCGTCCTGCTGCAGCGACGGCTGCGCGGGGGTTTCGGTGGCTTGTGCTGCAAGGGAAGCCATGAATGCAAATACTCCGACTAACCGTTTCAGGTGCATGCCCATTGCCCGTACCAACTGTGAAATGGCCTGCAAGGCCATTCTTGAACAGCCCGGCTTTGTTCAACAATATTCACGCAAATTATGCGATGAACGGCGTCAGGCAGATCGGCAAATCATGACTCAAATCAGCAACGGCAAGGGATTATCATTTGTCAGAAGAATTTACCTGCCGCGTATCATCGGCTCGGGTATCGGCCTGTTCAGCGTGCTCTCCGGCGTGCTGCCCCTGCAGCTGCCGTACTGGGTCGTAGCGCTGCTGGTGTTCAACGGGCTGGGCTGGCCGCACCTGGCCTACCAGCTCGGCCTGCGCTCGCAAGCCCCCTATCGCGCCGAACAGCGCAACCTGATGGTCGACTCGCTGATGGGCGGCTTCTGGGCCGGCACCGTGCAGTTCAACCCGCTGATCAGCGTCACCATCCTGGCCATGATGGGCATGAACAACGTCGCCGCCGGTGGTCAGCGCCTGTTTGTGCAAGGTCTTTTGGCCATGGGGCTGGGCATGGTGGCGGCGGTGGCGCTGTTCGGGCCGAGCCTGCAACTGGAGGTCAGCACCGTGCAGGTGTACGCCTGCCTGCCGATGCTGACCCTCTATCCGCTGGCGCTGGGCTGGGTGTGCTACCGCCTGGCGATCAAGCTGGCCGAGCACAAGCGCAGCCTCAGTGCGCTGAGCCGCACCGACAGCCTCACCGGCCTATTCAACCACGGCTCATGGAAAGACCTGCTGCAACTGCGCTTTCAGCTGTGCCAGCAGGCCCCGGCCCAGGCCGTGATCGCGATCATCGACATCGACCACTTCAAGACCATCAACGATGTGTATGGCCATGTGGTGGGTGACTGCGTGCTGCGCCAGCTGAGCGTCGAGCTCAAGCGCAACCTGCGCGAGGACGACGTGCCGGGGCGCTACGGCGGGGATGAATTCGGCGTGATCCTGCCCGGGTGCAGCCTGGAGCATGCCAGCCAGGTCATGGAGCGCCTGCGCCAGCGGGTCAACGAGTACCGCAACGAGCAGCTCCCGCAATTGCGCATCAGCCTGAGCATCGGCCTGGCCAGCTTCCAGCCAGGCTTCGCAGACTCCATGGTGTGGCTGAACGAGGCGGACAAGGCGCTGTATGCGGCCAAGCAGAGTGGCCGCAACAAGGTCAATGTGGCCCGCGGCGAGGTGGTGCCGCTGCGCCTGGCCTACCCGGACTGAAATGCAGGCACCACGTTCCGGCGCCTTCGCCGGCATGGCCGGCTCCTGCAGCTAGGGCTTGCGGCCCTGTGTCACGCCCGCAAGCGGCGCTGGGCCGCGATCTCCGGCAGGTCGTTGCGACGCAGGTACACCCGCAACGGCTCGGTGATGTTCAACCGCTCGTCGACATTCTGCGCCAGCAGCACCTCGATCAGTTCGCGGCGCAAGGTCATCACCTCGCCGCCGCTCGCCTGCCACACGAATTCATGGCTGGGGATGATGCTGTCGTCGGCCACGTCCATGCCGAACGAGTCTTCGCTGAAGCGCACGATATGCCGGCCCAGCTTGTGGTTGAAGCCTACGAAGCCCTTGAGCTGGTCGGCCGCGGCGCAGATATCCTGGGAAGTGATGTGCATGTCAAACCTCACTGAAGCATCGTCGAAGATGCGGGGTGAATGGAATTGGCACGCGGGGCGGGTCGTCTGCGGCCCTCTCTGACGGAGAAGCTCGACAGGCAGAGGTTACTAAAAACCCGCCTGCGCCTGACACCCTTTTTTTCGCTAAACTGCCAGACATCCTCACCTTGCCGCCAGCCACGTGGACGTTCCATGAGTACTGCCATCACCGCCGACCTTGCCACGATTGCGCGGATCAACGCCGTGCCGGCCATCCTCCAGGTGATCTGCGAAACCACCGGCATGCGCTTTGCGGCCGTGGCCCGTGTCACCGAGAACAACTGGACCGCCTGCGCCGTGCTCGACAACCTGGGCTTTGGCCTGGGAGTGGGCGGCGAGCTGGACGTGGCCACCACGCTATGCCACGAGATTCGCGGCAGCCACCAGACCATCGTGATCGACAAGGCCAGCGAGGACGCCCGCTACTGCCACCACCCCACCCCGCGCCTGTACCGCTTCGAAAGCTATATCTCGGTGCCGGTGTTTCGTACCAACGGCAGCTTTTTCGGCACCATCTGCGCGCTCGATCCGGCCCCGGCCGCCCTCACCGGCAGCGCCATCCAGCCGATGATGGAGTCCTTCGCGCGGCTGTTGACGATCCAGATCGAGAGCGAGGAAGCCGCCCAGCAGACCGAGGCGGCGCTGAAGAAGGAGCTGGCCATCGCCGAGCTGCGCGAACAGTTCATCGCGGTGCTCGGCCACGACCTGCGCAACCCGCTGTTCGCCATCACCGCCGGCGCCGAGCTGCTGGTCAAGCGCCTGGGCGATGCACGCTCGCGAACCATCGCCGAGCACATCCTCGCCTCCGGACGCCGTGCCACCGAACTGGTGCGCGATGTGCTGGACTTCGCCCGCGGGCGCCTGGGCAACGGCATCATGGTGAACATCCAGCCCTGCCCCGACCTGGACACCGCCCTGCGTCAGGTGGCCTCCGAGCTGCAACGGGTCTACCCGCAGCGGGTGATACGCCTGCATATCGATGACCTCAGCGGCATGTGCTGCGACCGCGAGCGGATCACCCAGCTGCTCTCCAACCTGCTGGCCAACGCCCTGAACCATGGCGACGCCAACAGCCCGGTAGATGTATCGGCGCGTATCGAGCAGCAGGTGTTCACCCTGGGCGTGCACAACCAGGGCGCGCCGATTGCCCCGGCGGTGATGGCGCAACTGTTCCAGCCGTTTTCGCGCCCGCTCGACGGCACCCCGCAAAGCGGCCTGGGGCTGGGCCTGTACATCGCCAACCAGATTGCCCTGGCCCATGGCGGGCGCATGGAAGTGGTGTCCAGCCGCGAGGCCGGCACGCTGTTCAGCCTGCGCCTGCCACTGGATCGAGTTGCCCCGCCAGAACCTGCTCCAGCCACCCCATGAACGCCGCCACCCGCAACGGCAGGTGCACCTGCCGAGCGAACAGCAATGACACCGGCATCGGCTCGGGCACCTGCTGGTCCAGCACGCTGACCAGTTGCCCGCTCTCCAGGTACTCGCGCACACCGGCAAAGGGCGCCTGGATGATGCCCAACCCGGCCAGGCAGGCGCTTTCGTAGGCATCGGTATTGTTCACCGTGACCGCACCGCCCATGGGCTGATACCGCGTCGTGGCGCCCTGTCGGTACTCGAACCCCGGGCAGCGCGCCCCCAGGTTCTGTACGTAGTGGATCAACTGGTGGTCACGCAGGGCCTCCAGCCGTGTCGGCACCCCCATGCGCTGCAGGTAGGCAGGGCTGGCGCAGTTGACCATGCGCAGGCTGCCCAGGGGCCGGGCGACCAGCGCAAGGTCGCTGAGCGCACCGATGCGCAGCACGCAGTCGAACCCCTCGCGCACCAGGTCGACCTGGCGATCGGTGCAACTGATCTCCAGCGCCAGCCCCGGGTGCTGCTGCATGAACGCCGGCAAGGCCGGCAGGATGATGCGCCGTGCCATCAGCGTCGGCAGGTCGATGCGCAGGCGACCGTGCAACTGGGCCGGGTCGGGCCGAAACAGCCCCTCGAGCTCGTCCATTCGCGACAGCAGGTCTTTGCTACGCTCGTACAGTTGCAGGCCATCCTGGGTGGCCTGTACACGCCGCGTGGTGCGGTTGAGCAGGCGCGTGCCCAGGTGCCTCTCAAGCAGGCGCACCTGTTCCGAGACGGTAGAACGCGGCAGCCCCAGGCTCTCACCGGCCAGGGTGAAACTCGACAGTTCGGCAACCCGCACAAAGGTGCGCAACAGCTCCAGCGTGTTCATCCAGCCCCCTCCATTGTTCGACCCTGCCGAACAGTATTTCCGAATCCAGCGGATTTATCAGTACCGGAGCGACCAATAGACTGTGCTCGACTTCAGCCACCCCGAGGAACCGACCATGACCCGCAAGATCGCACTGATTACCGGCGCCAGCCGTGGCCTGGGCAGGAACACCGCGTTGCACCTGGCAGCCCAGGGCATCGACATCATCGGCACCTACCACAGCAAGGCCGACGAGGCCCACGCGCTGGTGGCCGAGCTTGAGCAAAAAGGCGTGCGCGCCACCATGTTGCAACTGGACGTGAGCAACAGCGCCAGCTTCGAGGCGTTCGCCGCCACCCTCGATGACACCTTGCAGCGTACCTTCGGCCGTCGGCAGTTCGACTTTCTGGTGAACAACGCCGGCATCGGCATCAACGCAAGCTTCAGCGAAACCACCGAAGCGCAGTTCGATACCCTGCTCAACATCCAGCTCAAGGGCCCGTTCTTTCTCACCCAGCGGCTGCTGCCGCTGCTTGCCGACCAGGGCCGCATCGTCAATATCTCCACCGGGCTGACCCGCTTCGCCCTGCCCGGCTTTGCCGCCTACGCGGCGATGAAGGGGGCGATGGAGGTGCTGACCCGCTACCAGGCCAAGGAGCTCGGTGCGCGTGGCATTCGCGTGAACATCCTGGCCCCCGGTGCCATCGAGACCGACTTTGGTGGCGGTGTGGTGCGCGACAATGACCAGGTGAACGGCTTTATCGCCAGCAACACCGCCCTGGGCCGCGTCGGCCTGCCGGATGATATCGGCGCGGCGGTGGCTGTGCTGCTCGGCGACGGTGGCAGCTGGATCAACGGCCAGCGGGTGGAGGTGTCGGGCGGGATGTTCCTGTGAAACCTCAGAGGTGCCTGTACAGCTCGGTGAGGCGGTCCAGTGCGGCCTGCACGAAGTCCTCGGGCAGGTCCTGGATCAATCGCGACGGGGCCTCGAACAGGTCCTCGCCGTGCGCTGCCTCAAGCGCCTCGAGCACTTCCATGCGCGCGTCACGACGCTCGGGGTAGTGCGGGCCGAACAGCGCCAGGGCATCACCGAACGCTTTGGCAGTGACCGGCATGTGCAGGGCATGCAGGCCGCGCAAGGCGATCAGGGCCTGGTCGCCGGCACTGTTCCAGAAATACTGGTCCAGCCGCCCGTTCATGGTTTCGGCCTCCAGCCACCACAGCGCGATGGCTTCCTGCTCCTGCGCCAGCAAGGTGTCGAAACCGTGACCCCAGCGTGCTTCGAGTTGCGCCCAGGTGGGGCTGTTGGTGATGCTCATGTACTTCCCTCGCCCACGTGCCGAATCGATGGGCGCGATTATAGGCGCCGCCTCAGTCCTCGCGCACCTGCACGCTGGCGGTCATGCCTGCACTGAGGTTGACCCCCGCCGGCACCTCGTCGAGCCGGATGCGCACCGGAATGCGCTGGGCCAGGCGCACCCAGTTGAAGGTCGGCTCCACTTCGGCCAGCAACTGGCTGTCGGGGGTGGCGTTGCGATCGGTGATGCCGCGGCTGATGCTCTGCACATGGCCCTGCATCGGCTCGCCGGCGCTCATCAGCCACACCTTGACCGGCGCACCGACCTTGATACGCGGCAGCTTGGTTTCTTCGAAATAGGCCTGCACATAGAAAGTCGAGTCGTCCACCAGCGCCATCACCGGCTGCCCGGCATTCACATAATTGCCCTCGGCCAGGCGCAGGTTGGTGATGTGCCCGTCCCGCGGTGCCTTGACCTGGCTGCGCGCCAGGTTGAGCGCGGCCACCTTGACCTCGGCCAGGGCCTGGCGCAGCTCGCCACGGGCCACGGCGGCGTTGATCTGGGCATTTTCGCGCAACTCGGCGCTGATCGCCTGCGGGCCCAGTGCAGCGCGGCGCGAGGCCTCGTGTTCGCGCAGGCGCAGTTGCTGCTGGCGGGTCTCGGCCACGGCATTGGCTTTATCCAGCGCGGCCTCGAAGCGGTCCTTGTCGATGGACATCAGCAAGTCCCCCGCCTTGACCTCCTGGTTGTCGTGCACCTTGAGCTCGCGCACCCAGCCCGACACATCCGGGGCGACGATCACCACGTCGGCGCGGATCTTCGCGTCGCGGGTCCAGGGGGTGAGCATGTAGTAACGCCACAGTTCGAGGCCGGCGAACACCGCCACCACCACCAGGCACAGGGTTACGGCAACACGCACATAGGTACGCATGGTCAAACTCCTTACAGGGGCCCCAGTACGCGGGTGACCAGGGCCAGAATACAAACGAACAGTGCAGTGTCGAACAGGGCTTCATGCCACACCCAGCGCCCCAGCGGGGTCAGACGCAGCAGCAGCCGCACAGCGAAGGTCAGCAGCAGCGCCAGCACCGCATAGATCAGAAACGGGCTGAGCAGTACCCCGCCCATTGCCCACTCACGCAACCCCATGGAGTTCCTCCTGTCGCCGGCACCATTTGGCCCAGCTGTGTCGAAGTTGCAGTACCGCGCCCACGGCAAGACGTAGCGGGTCGCTGTCGGGGCGTTGCTGCAACGCCGCGATGAAGGCTTCGCTGGCAGCATCCAGGCGCTGCCCGCGCCCGGCACCCGGGCCCTGTGCCAGCACGTTTTCCAGCTGCTGGAAATACGCACGCTGCGCCGCGTCCGGTGGCACCTGGGCCACCGCCAGGCACATGCGCAGGTGCAGCAGTTCGTCGCCGATGTCCAGCCCGTGCAGGCCATCGTCCCAGTGGCCGCGCTCCTGCTCGGGCAGCGCGGTGTAATGGCGCGCCAGCTGCAGCAGGCGGTCGGCCATGCGCCCGCCAAACCAGGTTTCGGCGCCGCGCAGGTCGCGCCGGGTCAGGCGTACCAGGTCGTTCTGGGTGGCGGCGCGCAGGCGCCGGCCGTGCCATGCGGGGTTGCGCAACACCAGCAGCTTGAACGCCAGCACCGCTGCGCCCACCCCCAGCAGCATGGCCTGGGCACTGTTGAGAAAGTTGGCCACATCGAACGTCATGGTATTGAGCGGTGCCACCAGCACGATGAAGTGCAGGCAGTACGAAGTGGCTGTGGCGCCGATTTTCGGGTTGGCCATGCCCAGCGCGCCCAGGAACAGCGGCACCCCCATGCCCATGCACAGCAAGGCAAAACCGCTCCACTGCGGCAGCAGGATCTGCCCGACGAAGAACGCCACGGGCACCGCCAGCAGGATGCCGCGCAAAAAACTCATGCCGATCTGCGCGCCGTTCTCGCGACTGGCGAACAGGCTGCACACCACGCAGGTGAGCACCAGGCCGCCGGGCGCCGCCGACCAGGCGGTGGCCAGCCAGAAGCTGGCCCTGGCCAGGAACGCCAGCGCACTGCGCGAGCCGAACAGCAGTGCCAGCGGCACGTCGCGGTGCACCGCCAGGCTGTCGGGCAGGTCGACCGGTGCCTTGCCCTCCTCCACCGCGCGCAGGGCCAGGGTCGCCGCCATGGCGTTATCCAGCAGCAGGGTCAGACGCGCCAGGCAGTAATGCTGCGCGGGGCTGTTGTGCTCGTCATGGGCGGCATCCCAAACGCGCTGGCGCAGCACCAGCAGTGCAGCCTGATCGGGCTCGGCCAGGGCGGCCTGCACCTCGCTCAACCACGGGGCCATGTGCTGCGCCTGTTCGTCGTCGAGCTGGCGCCACTGACGGCGTACAGAACGGGCGATGCGCAACAGGATCAGCAGCTTCTGGCTGAGCCCGCGAATCGCCCGGGCACGCTGGCGACCCAGGCTGCCTTCGAACCAGGCGTGTTCGCGCTGGGCATCCACCGCGACGATGCGCCCCAGAATCTCCAGAAGGCCCTTGCGCCCCTGCTCCTCGCCGGTCAGGGTCGCACTGGCCGCCTGCAGGCCGCTTTGCCAGGCCTGGCGAGCCTGCCCGCTGAGCTGCTGCTCGACCCGCATCGGCCAGAGCAAGGCGCTGACCAAGGTGGCGCAGATGATGCCCAGGCTGATCTCGGTGCAGCGTGCCACCGCCTGGTCGAACACCAGCAGCGGGTGATTGATGGCCGGCAAGGCGATGATCGCCACGGTGTAGCCGGCCAGCACGAAGGAATACGCCCAGGCGCTGCGCAGCAGGGTCGAGCAGGCCGTGCACAGCGCCAACCACAGGGCCAGCGCCAGCAGAAACAGCCACGGCGTCTGGGCGAACAGGCCCATGAACACCACTGACATGATCGTCCCGACCAGCGTGCCGAACAGCCGTGCCAGGCCCTTCTGCAGCACCATGCCCGACAGCGGCTGGGCCACGATGAAAGCCGTCATCAACGCCCAGGCCGGTTGTTCCAGCCCCCAGCGCAACGCCAGCCACAGCGCCAACCCGCCGCCAAGCAGGGTTTTCACGGCAAATTGCACAGCGAGTCGGTTGGGCGCCAGCAGGGCCTGCAGAGTGATGGGCACGGATCGAACCTTGGGAAGCGATGAAGTAAAGATAGACACAGATACGCGGGAAAGGTCAGATGCGAATTATTAGCTAGCTAACTACTTATAGTCCAGAATTTTTCTGCCTTCCCGCGCCGGCAAGGCCGTGCCTACAGGGCCATCCCGGCAGGCCCCGGTACTGCCACCCCAAATTTCAGGCAAAAAAAATGGGCAACCGAAGTTGCCCTAAATGCCTTGCGTGCTCGTGTATCGGAAAGGATCAGCCCTGCTTGCGCTTGTTCGAGTCCTTCCAGATGAAAATACCCAGGCCTGCGAAAAACAGCAGCATCAGGCCGACTGTCACAACGCCAGCGATAACCACATTATCGAAGAACATATCGGCCTCCATTCGCCTGCACCTGTCTGATGGGGTAACAGTAGC
This sequence comes from Pseudomonas sp. MF6396, assembly GCF_002018915.1. Lineage (NCBI taxonomy): Bacteria > Pseudomonadati > Pseudomonadota > Gammaproteobacteria > Pseudomonadales > Pseudomonadaceae > Pseudomonas > Pseudomonas sp. MF6396. Next base: position 13,626 of record NZ_MVOK01000011.1, read on the forward strand.
GAATGGGGCGGGAGAGGAAATTGACCGAGGTCAATGGCGCACATCAACGGACGCGCGAGGCGGGTGCAGGGTTGACCTGCATCAAGAATCAGCGCTTCTTCGGCTTGCCCTTGGGCTTTTTCTTGCCCTTGCCCAGGGGCATTGCCTGCTCGAACGCCTGACGCACTTCGTTCAGGCGCTTTTCCTTGAGGTCGTGCACGCGACGGGCGCGCTCGGCGCCGAAATCGATCAGGTTGTCGTCTTGGCTCATGTTCAGGCTCGTGGAACGGACTGCGGAAGTCGCCATGATGAGGGCTCGCGCCCGCACTGAACAGCCCCGCTCAGACTTCGATGTCCACCAGCAGGCCCTGGCGCGGCTGTTCGCCCATCAACGGCGCCACCGGCACGGTGTTGTCGGCGTTGACCTCGTCGCCCGGCAGGGCCTGGTACAGCTCTTCGTCCGGGGCCTTGCGGCGTTTGCCCTGGCGGCGGCGCTGCTCGTCACGCAGCAGTACCCCCGACTCCTGCGGGTCGCGCTTCTTGAAATCGATATTGCTGTCGGTGGCGCTGGGCTGGGCCGGCACTACGGGGGCGATGGTCGGCGGCTGCTTGACCGGGTCGTGTTGCGTGGTGACCGGGGCGGCACTGAGGGGAATGATGGGCGGCAGCATGGTTGTTGTTCTCCTGTCGCCAATGTGTCGGCTGCCAAACGGCAGCCTTGAGCGTCGATGGCAAAAGTGTGGCACCCGTCACAGCCAGGGGTGTGCCTGAGTATAGTACGCTGCGCTTCCCGTTTTTCGCCCTATAAGGCAGGAGCCTACGATGCGCATCCCCTATCGCCTCCTGGCGAGTATCGGCCTGGCCACGGCCGGCCTTGCGGCCATGGCCGACCCGGCTCCGGTGTTGTTCGGTGGCTGGCGCAACCTCGCCACGGCGGCCGATGCCGGGTATGTCGAAGAGAACATGGCATTCGCCATGCTGCCGGCAGTGGTTGCCCGCGGCACGCGCATGGCCGTGCTGGACGAGCAGCGCAAGCAGACCGTGTGTTGCCTGGAGGTGGTCAGCGTGCCGCTTGAAGACCGCCTGCTGCGCCACCGTTTCGACCTGCCGGGCGTCTGGGTGAGCGACCTGCGCAATGACTGGAACATCGACCACCGGCCCTACCTGCCCGAGGTGTTCGCCCTGCAACGACGCGACGCCCTGGTCGACTATCACTTCGATGAAAATGGCTACGGCCACCTGGGGGGCCTGCTCGTCCCGGCCGATGCGCGAATCACACCCCAGGGCACGCTGCACACCGGTGGCCAGACGTTCACCGTCGACATCGATACCCAGCCGATGGCCAACGACAACGGCTCGATGAGCCGCTACACCCTGACCGACACACGCAACCCGCAGCACCGCTATACGGTGGAAGTCCCCGTCGCCACCTACTGACGTGCCCTACTGATCGGGGTCGTCATCGTCCGGTTCGGGCGCCGCTTCGCTCCACGGGCGCTTGAGCACGCTGTTCCAGACCTTCTCCAGGTGTTCGCGCAGCACCGGCGGTGCGTCCTTGAGGGTGGGGCCGTCTTCGCGTTCACCGCCAAAGGCATCCTCGCCTTCCGGGGCGATCAGCGACTGGCCGTTGATCACGTAGCTGGCGGCCCCTTCGCGCAGTTCCACATGCAGGTCCTGCGGGTCGACACCGCCACCGCAAAAGGAATGACTGGCAACGGTCAGTTCGGCCACACCATCGTTGTTCAGGTCGCTGGCGCCGCTGACGTCGGTATAGAAGCCCACGTCCAGGTCCAGCCCCGGGCAGGTGGTTTCATTCTCGATGGTCCAGCGCGCCTTGTAGGTTTGGGCGTCGTGGCTGCGGCCATACAGGGTGGCGGTGAGCACCACCCGGTCGACCTCCTGCTGGGTTTCCTCGTCGCTGACCTGGTCGTCCAGGCGGCTGAGCACCAGCACCGCCTCGCCATCGCGGTCGCGAAAGTGCACGTTCTGCACCGGCACCTGCACGCCCAGCGCCGCCAGCGCCGGGGGCTCCAGTGGTGGCAGCAGTTCGAAACCCTGCTGGTCGCAGGCGCCGAGCGAGGCCAGGCTGGCCAGTACGATGCAGTGGCGTAACGTGAGGGACAGCAGAGGGTGTCGGAGCATGGGTCGAGGCCTGTGGTGGCAAAGACGGCTTTCGTCGATGAAATCGCCAGACGCTTTGGTCTGTGCAGCCCTATCCGTTAAGATAGTCGCCTTTTGAATGGCGGGAGTCAGGCAGTATGGCGCAGCAGTATCAACCGGGGCAACGCTGGATCAGCGACAGCGAAGCCGAGCTGGGTCTAGGGACCGTTCTGGCACAGGACGGCCGCTTGTTGACCGTGCTCTACCCGGCCACTGGCGACACCCGCCAGTACTCCCTGCGCAATGCGCCACTGACCCGCGTGCGTTTCTCGCCGGGCGACCAGATCACCCACTTCGAAGGCTGGAAGCTGACCGTGCGCGAAGTCGAGGTCATCGACGGCCTGATGGTCTACCACGGCCTCGATGCCCAGAACCAGGCCTGCACCCTGCCTGAAACCCAGCTGTCGAACTTCATCCAGTTCCGCCTGGCCAGCGACCGCCTGTTCGCCGGGCAGATCGACCCGCTGGCGTGGTTCTCGCTGCGCTACAACACCCTGGAACACACCAGCCGCCAGTTGCAGTCGTCGCTGTGGGGCCTGGGCGGCACCCGTGCCCAGCCGATCGCCCACCAGTTGCACATTGCCCGCGAAGTGGCCGACCGTATCGCCCCGCGCGTACTGCTGGCCGACGAAGTGGGCCTGGGCAAGACCATCGAAGCCGGCCTGGTGATCCATCGCCAGCTGCTCACGGGTCGCGCCAGCCGCGTGCTGATCCTGGTGCCGGAGAACCTGCAGCACCAGTGGCTGGTGGAAATGCGCCGCCGTTTCAACCTGCAGGTGGCACTGTTCGACGCCGAGCGCTTCATCGAAAGCGATGCCAGCAACCCGTTCGAGGATGCGCAACTGGCGCTGGTGGCGCTGGAGTGGCTGACCGAGGATGAAAAGGCCCAGGACGCGCTGTTCGCCGCCGGCTGGGACCTGCTGGTGGTCGACGAGGCGCACCACCTGGTGTGGCACGAAGACCAGGTCAGCCCGGAGTACGCGCTGGTCGAGCAACTGGCCGAGGTCATCCCCGGCGTACTGCTGCTGACCGCCACCCCCGAGCAACTGGGCCAGGACAGCCACTTCGCACGCCTGCGCCTGCTCGACCCCAACCGTGTCCACGACCTGGCCGCATTCCGCGCCGAGAGCGACAACTATCGCCCGGTGGCCGAGGCGGTGCAGGAGCTGCTCGATGAAGGCCGCCTGTCGCCCAAGGCCCACGCCACCATCCAGGGCTTCCTGGGTGCCGAAGGCGAGGCGCTGCTGGCCGCAGTCAACGATGGCGACACCCAGGCCAGCGCACGCCTGATCCGCGAGCTGCTGGACCGCCACGGCACCGGCCGCGTGCTGTTTCGCAACACCCGCGCCGCGGTGCAGGGCTTCCCGCAGCGCCAGCTGCACGCCTACCCGCTGCCGTGCCCCGACGAGTACATGGAACTGCCGGTGGGCGAGCATGCCGACCTGTACCCGGAAGTCAGCTTCCAGGCCCAGGGCGACAGCGACGAAGAGAGCCGCTGGTGGCGCTTCGACCCACGGGTCGAATGGCTGATCGACACCCTCAAGATGCTCAAGCGGGTCAAGGTGCTGGTGATCTGCGCCCACGCCGAAACCGCGATGGACCTGGAAGACGCCCTGCGCGTGCGCTCGGGCATTCCGGCCACGGTGTTCCATGAAGGCATGAGCATCCTGGAGCGCGACCGCGCCGCCGCCTACTTTGCCGACGAAGAGTTCGGCGCGCAGGTGCTGATCTGCTCGGAAATCGGCAGCGAAGGCCGCAACTTCCAGTTCGCCCACCACCTGGTGCTGTTCGACCTGCCGGCCCACCCCGACCTGCTGGAACAGCGCATCGGCCGCCTGGACCGTATCGGCCAGAAGCACACCATCGAACTGCATGTGCCGCACCTGCAGAACAGCCCGCAGGAGCGCCTGTTCCAGTGGTACCACCAGGCACTCAATGCCTTCCTCAATACCTGCCCTACCGGCAACGCCCTGCAGCACCAGTTCGGCCCGCGCCTGCTGCCGCTGCTGGAAAGCGGCGACGACGGCGAGTGGGAAGCGCTGGTCAACGAAGCCTGCGCCGAGCGCCAGCGCCTGGAGTCGGAGCTGCACAGCGGCCGCGACCGCCTGCTGGAGCTCAACTCCGGTGGTGCCGGCGAAGGCCAGGCGCTGGTGGAGGCGATCCTCGAGCAGGACGACCAGTTCGCCCTGCCGATCTACATGGAAACCCTGTTCGACGCCTTCGGTATCGACAGCGAGGACCACTCGGAAAACGCCCTGATCCTCAAGCCGAGCGAGAAGATGCTCGACGCCAGCTTCCCGCTGGGCGACGACGAAGGCGTGACCATCACCTACGACCGCAACCAGGCGCTGTCGCGCGAGGACATGCAGTTCATCACCTGGGAACACCCCATGGTGCAGGGCGGCATGGACCTGGTGCTCAGCGGCTCGATGGGCAATACCGCGGTGGCGCTGATCAAGAACAAGGCGCTCAAGCCGGGCACCGTGCTGCTCGAACTGCTGTACGTCAGCGAAGTGGTCGCCCCGCGCGCCCTGCAACTGGGCCGCTACCTGCCGCCGGCAGCGCTGCGCTGCCTGCTCGACACCAACGGCAACGACCTGGCGGCGCGGGTGTCGTTCGAGACCCTCAACGACCAGCTCGAAAGCGTGCCCAAGGCCAGCGCCAACAAGTTCATCCAGGCCCAGCGCGATGTCCTGACCCCGCGCATCAATGCCGGCGAGGCCAAGATCATGCCGCGCCACGCCGAGCGTGTGGCCGAGGCGCAGCGCCGCCTGGCAGCCGAAACCGATGAAGAACTGGCGCGCCTGACCGCGTTGCAGGCGGTCAACCCGACCGTGCGCGACACCGAAATCCATGCCTTGCGTGCGCAACGCGAGCAGGGCCTGGCGATGCTGGAGAAGGCCGCACTGCGCCTTGAGGCAATTCGGGTACTGGTCGCCGGCTGACCCACTGGCCGGCTCCTGCATGATCGGTGCAGGAGCCGGCCTTGCCGGCGAAGGGCGCGACTCGGTTTTAGAACCAAACGCTATCGCCCCAATCTCCAATCCATACAAGTCAATCTGCCATTAATCCCGATGGGTTAATGCTCTCTTCCTATACTCAGCCAAAACCGTCTCCACTCCGCTGGAGGCAGCGTGCACACCGGACCAAGAGGCATGCTATGGAGTGGCAGGGGCTGCATGTACTCGCCGAACTTCCCGCAACCGGACAATTGCTCCTCGATTGCCGGCACAACCCTTACCTGGTGGCACTTGCCTACCTGGTTGCCTGCGCGGGCAGTTTCGCCACCCTCGACATCATCGAACGCGTGGGCAATGCCGAGCACAGCGCCGCCCAACGTCAATGGCGCCTGCTCGGCACCTTCTGCCTGGCCTGCAGCGTGTGGGGCATGCACTTCATCGGCATGCTCGCCTTCCAGGCCCCCCTCGAGGTGCACTACGACCTGGCCCTGACGGCCGTATCGCTGCTGCTGATGCTGCTCGCCGCCTGGAGTGCGATGAACCTGCTCGGCACACCCCAGCCGCGCCTGCACCAGCATGTGCTGGCGGCCATCGCCATCGGCCTGGGCATCGGCGCCATGCATTACACCGGCATGGCAGCCATGCGCTCCAACGCCTCGCAGTTCTACCGCGCCGACCTGCTGGCAAGTTCGGTGGTGGTCGCCTTCGGCGTCAGCCTGCTGGCGTTGCTGCTAACCCGCTACCGCCCAGCCCAGAGCAACTGGCCCAGGTACGTCGCCAGCCTGGTGATGGCCACCGGCATCATCGCCACCCATTTCACCGGCATGTGGGCCCTGACCCTGGTACTGCCCGTGGACGCGCCGCTGCAGTTGCCGATCACCGACAACAGCCTGCACCTGAGCCTGGCCATCGCCTTCGTCGCCCTGCTGATCAGCGCCAGTTGCATCAGCGCCGCCCTGTCGGACAAGAAGCTGCAGAGCAAGGAGCACGACCTGCGCCGGGTCAACATGCTGCTCAGCCAGCTGGACCAGGCACGGGTCTCGCTGCAACAGGCGGCGCACTACGATGCACTGACCAACCTGGTCAACCGTCGCGGTTTCAACCAGCTGTTCGCCGAGCGCCTGGCCGAACAGGCGGCCAGCGGCGGCATGCTGGCGGTGATGTTCCTGGACATCGACCACTTCAAGCGCATCAATGACAGCCTGGGCCATGACGCGGGGGACCAGTTGCTGCAGGTGATCGCCGCGCAGATCAAGAGCGCCACCCGCAGCCACGACGTGGTGGCCCGCTTCGGCGGCGACGAGTTCTGCATTCTGATCGGCCTGCACAACCGCGACGAGGCCCGCCACCTGGCGCAGCGCATCATGCACAAGGTCAAGGAACCGATCGACCTGAGCGGCCGGCGCATGGTGATGACCACCAGCATCGGCATCAGCGTGTTCCCCGACGACGGCGAAAGCTGCGACGAGCTGCTCAAGCACGCGGACCTGGCCCTGTACCAGTCCAAGGGCTGCGGGCGCAACAACCTGAACTTCTTCAGCAGCAACCTGAAAACCCGCGCCACCCTGGAGCTGCAACTGGAGGAGGAGCTGCGCGTGGCCCTGCTCGAAGAGCGCGGGCTGCGCATCCACTACCAGCCGATCTTCGACCTGGCCAGCGGCCAGGTGGCCAAGCTCGAAGCGCTGATCCGCTGGCAGCACCCGCAGCACGGCCTGCTCAGCCCCGACCGCTTCATCGGCATTGCCGAAGCCAACGGCCTGATCGGCGAGCTCGACCTGTGGGTGTTGCGCCGCGCCTGCCAGGACCTGGCGCAGTTGAGCCGCCATGGCTTCGACCAACTCAAGGTCACCGTCAACTGCTCGGCGCTGACCCTGGGCCGCGAAGAACTCGTCAGCGAAGTGGAAGATGCGCTGTTTAGCGCGGGGCTGCCGGCCTGGCGCCTGGAAATGGAGGTGACCGAAAACGCGCTGATGGGCAACATCCACAACACCATCGCCCTGCTCAAGCGTATCCGGGCCAAGGGCGTTTCACTCTCGATCGACGACTTCGGCACCGGCTACTCATCGCTGGCCTACCTCAAGCGCCTGCCGCTGGACACGCTGAAGATCGACCGCTCGTTCATCCAGGACATCCCCCACTCCGAGCAGGACATGGACATCGTGCAGGCCATCATCATCATGGCCCACACCCTGCACCTGAAGGTGGTGACCGAGGGAGTGGAAACCGTCGAGCAGTACCAGTTCCTGCGCCAGCAGGGCTGCGACTTTCTGCAGGGCTACCTGTTCAGCCGCCCGGTACCGATGGGCGAGCTGCACGCGGTGCTCGGCAGCCTCAACCAGTGCAGCGACCTGCCTATGGCTTGCGGCGAAACAGCTCGACCAGGGTTGCGGGATCCTTTTCCAGGTAACCCTGGCTGCCGTGCAAGCGCATCAGCTGCGCCGCCAGGCCGCTGATCGGAGTGGCCGAGCCCTGCTCGCGGGAAAACTTGACCGCCGTATCCAGGTCCTTGAGCAAGGTGCGCACGTGCCACTTCACCGGCTCGTAACGCTGCTCGGCCATTTGCGGGGCCAGGATCTGCAACGGCCTGGAATCGGCGAAACCGCCTGCCAGGGCTTCGGCGATCAGGCTGGCATCCACCCCTGACTGTTCGGCCAGGGCCACCACCTCGGCAATCACCAGTGCGTTACAGGCCACGATCATCTGGTTGCAGGCCTTGGTCACCTGCCCTGCCCCCACCGCACCCATGTGCGTGACCCGCTGCCCCAGCACCTGGAGCACCGGGCGCACCCGCCCAAGATCGGCCGCCTCGCCGCCGACCATGATCGCCAGGCTGCCGGCCTCGGCGCCCGGGGTGCCGCCCGACACCGGTGCATCCAGCCAGTGCATGCCGCAGGCCTGCCTCAGCTGTGCGGCCATTTGCCGCGTGGCGCCGGGCTCCAGGCTGGAAAAATCCACCAGCAGCTGCCCGGCCGCGCCGCCTGCGGCGATACCGTCGTCACCGAACACCACCTCGTGCACCACCTGGGTGTCGGCCAGGCACAGCATCACCACGTCCGCCGCCGCGCAGAGCTCTGCCGGGCTGTTCGCCTGGCTCGCCCCGGCGGCCACCAGTGGCGCGCACTTGTCCGATGAACGGTTCCACACGGTCAACGGAAAACCGGCCGCCAGCAGGCGCCGACACATGGGCAATCCCATCAGACCGATACCGGCGAACCCCAGCGAAGGTAGTGCAATGCTCATGACAGCTCCTGGCAAATTAAAGAAGTTGGCGATGCGGACGATTCAGTTCTCAGACGTGACAGGAAAACCCTTAGAGGGTTATAGGGCAGGACCCTATCGCTCACGCCAAAGGCGCACTGATACAGTCGCGAAACTTATCCCGTGATGGCTCGATGATATCGACTTTTACCAGCCGTCCACCCAGGCAAATGGCGCAAAATGACCTCAAAGAATACTTCTGCCACCGCGGTTTCCGAGCTGATGTCATCCTCCACCGCGCTCACCGCCCCGGCGCCTCGAGAATACTACAGCCCGCGCGCGGCTACGCCGCAGCAGTACCTGTATTACACCGAGACCGACATCCAGCGCATCCTGGACAACCTCGACGGCCTGCGCGACCTGGTGTTCCCGCCCAGTGTGCATGTCGAAGATGACACCCAGTTGCGCCTGGACCAGCAGTTCCCTTCGGTGTGCCTGATCGGCCTGGGTCGTTGCGGTTCGAACATTGCCCTGGATGTGGCGGAGCTGGTGTACAACGCCCGCACCTTCTACCTCAACGAATTCAACAACGAAGACCGCCACGCCGGCGAGCAGCCCTACAGCCCGGGCCGCTGGATCCGCAACAACCTGCGCCTGGTGCAGAACAAGGGCGCCAAGCCGGTGTTCCTGGTGGAACCGCTGGTGATGCTGGGCGACCTGGACAAGGATATCGCCGGGCGCATCCGTTTTTCGCGCAAGGGCGAGAAGAGCGGCTTTCTGCGCGACTACAGCAAGATGAAGATCATGGACCTGTCCGAGGTGCATGCGGGCGGCGCCGGCAACGCGCCGATCCTGGGCCAGTACCTGGCCAAGATCATCCTCAACAAGGAAACCCAGCGCTTCTCCAGTGCCGACTGGAAGCTGATCCACTCGTACCTGATCGACTCGTGCGGCATCAAGGCCAACCAGTCGCGCCTGTACTTCTACATCTTCAGCGCCGGTGGCGGTACCGGCTCGGGCATGGCTTCGGAGTTCGGCCTGGCCCAGCAGTTCTCGTACATGAACAAGACGTTCGACACCAAGCCGGCCGACGAGAACGACACCAAGAGCGGGCACTCCTTCGTCTTCGAGCCGATCTTCACCAGCGGCATCTGCGTGCTGCCGAACATCTCCGACCACCGCAGCGAGATGTCCGAGGCACTGCACATCAACGCCGGCCGCCTGCTGTGCAAGTACCTGTCGGAGGAATGGGACTTCTCGTACAACTTCGACAACGAGGACAGCAGCGAAGCCAGCGTGATGGGGCGTATCCGCCCGTGGAACGCGATGATGCTGATCTCCAACGACATCATGCGCTATGCCGAGGAGAACGATGACGGCAACATCCAGGACATTGACGTCAATGCCATGGAGAAGCACGCCAACCAGTACATCTCGCAGCAGATCTTCAACATCCTCACCGCCCAGGCGGTGACCACCGACTACGACCAGAACTACTTCCGGCGCGCGGGCATCGACATCGGCGAGACCATCCGCCTGGATGCCAACGACCTGTTCATGAGCCTGGCCGGCCCGGTGGCCATCGCCTACGCCGAATCGGTAGTGCCCGAGCAGCCGACGCCAGGCAACGACAAGTTCAAGGTGTTCGAGAAAGAGAAGCCGCAGCTCAACATCGACGACCTGTTCTTCCGCTCCATCGACCTGCCGCACTTCAACAAGGTGACCCAGGCGATCGAGGGCATCAGCCTGCTGCCGATCGAGTCCAAGCGCTATCGCGCGGCCCTGGAGCAGTACAAGACCTCCGGCTACGACGCCGCGGCGCTGCATGACCTGCACTTCTTCAAGAACTGCTCGTCGGTGGTGTCGATCGTGTCCCTGCCCAAGGACTACAAGCTCTCGTACATGGACCTGAACCGGCTCAAGACCCACCTCAACAGCCTGTTCCCCAACACCACGCTCAAGCGCTACGCGCTGGTGATCGGCGCCTCGGCCAACCTGTCGCTGACCACCCTGATCGCCAAGAGCCCGTGCCTGTCGGACGACTTCCTGACCCTGATCGTGGCGTTCATCAAGCGCTGTTTCGCGCGCACCCCGTACCGTTTCGACGACACGCTGGACAACGCCATCCTCGACTTCATCACCCGTGAGGAATTCGACGAGGACCGTATCGACGACCTGCTCAACGAGTTCGAGAACCCGGCCAAGATCCTCGATACCAACTGGTACGCGATCAAGCCGATGTACGAGAAGAAGTACCGCGAGCTGATCAACGACAAGAGCAAGTTCGTGTCGATCAACGATATCCGCCTGTCACGCGAGTGCGTGAAGAAGGCGGTGAAGTACCTGCGCGAGATCTACCGTCACCGCATCGGCAAGACGCGGGTGATTTCGCTCAACAGCCATACGGGCAAGACAGACTACGAGTAATCTGCGCAGCGCCTTTGCGGCCATCGCGGGTCAAGCCCGCTCCCACAAGGTCTCCACCAACCTGTGGGAGCGGGCGTGACCCGCGATGAGGCAAGAACTGTTACCGCGTTTTTTGAACCCCTGCCCCACTGTTACCAACAACCACCCCGCCTGAACGCCCTCGCGCACCAAAATCTTCCGGCTGTTCGTTTTTGCGCACCAGATCAGGGCGCGGACTTTTTCTGAATCACGATAAACGGCGAAACCACCACTGCCCAGATCGGCGCAATCGTGTGCGAAAGGTCTAGCGCCTGCTCGGCAGTCACCGGCACGACCGTGCCATCATTTCGCCATTTTTCCACGGTTTCACTGCGGTTTTCGGCCATTGCCGACGCCACCTCGATCAGGTCCAGCGACGCGTCGACCCAAATCAGGTCACCCTTGGCCCAAAAACGCTCCAGCGCTTTCCACTCGATGATTGCAGTCTCGCCGAGCAATTTGGCATAGAGGGTGCTTGGTTGATCTGTCATGGGTTCCTACCAGAAATAATTCGACCACTGAAAGGTCGCTATTTTTGCAGAAAAACCCAGTTTCAAATAAGTAATTGATCGACAAGGCCATGAAGATCACGCCCCGCCGCAGCATGCTGGCAAATTGGCGGCGCCTTTATGTAACTTTCTGTCGATTAGGCGACACCCCCGGATTTTGCCCCGAAAAGCCCGCTTTTCAATCGATCAAGCGGCGCTCTACACTGTACCGGTACAGTTGCCAGGGCATTTTGCGGGGGAACACGGGAAAGGCGGGACGGCGTGGCCGTCACGGTATCCCGGTCCGTAGCCCTGGGCACCAGGACTATAAAAATTACAACAGAATGAGTGGAGCACTATGAGTAAGCAGATTTCCAAGCTGTTCGCCGCAATGGTTCTGGCCGGGGTTGCCAGCCATGCAGTTGCCGCCGATACCATCAAGATCGGCATCGCCGGCCCGAAGACCGGTCCGGTTACTCAATACGGTGACATGCAGTTCATCGGTGCAAAACAGGCCATCAAGGACATCAACGCCAAGGGCGGCGTTGACGGCAAGATGCTCGAAGCCAAGGAATACGACGACGCCTGCGACCCTAAACAGGCCGTGGCAGTCGCCAACAAAGTGGTCAACGATGGCGTCAAGTTCGTGGTCGGCCACCTGTGCTCCAGCTCCACTCAACCAGCGTCCGACATCTATGAAGATGAAGGCGTGATCATGATCACCCCGGCTGCCACCAGCCCGGAAATCACCTCCCGCGGCTACAAGCTGATCTTCCGTACCATCGGCCTGGACAGCGCCCAGGGCCCGGCCGCCGGCAACTACATCGCCGACCACGTCAAACCCAAGGTGGTTGCGGTACTGCACGACAAGCAGCAGTACGGTGAAGGCATCGCCACCGCGGTCAAGCAGACCCTGGAAGGCAAAGGCACCAAGGTTGCCGTGTTCGAAGGCCTGAACGCCGGCGACAAGGACTTCTCCTCGATCATCCAGAAGCTCAAGCAAGCCAACGTCGACTTCGTGTACTACGGCGGCTACCACCCAGAGCTGGGCCTGATCCTGCGCCAGGCTCAGGAAAAAGGCCTGAAGGCCAAGTTCATGGGCCCAGAGGGCGTGGGCAACGACTCGATCTCGCAGATCGCCCAGGGCGCTTCCGAAGGCCTGCTGGTAACCCTGCCCAAGTCGTTCGACGCCGACCCTGCGAACAAGGCCATCGTCGACGCCATCAAGGCTGACGGCAAGGACCCGAGCGGTCCGTTCGTGTTCCCGGCCTACTCGGCGGTGGAGCTGATCGCCGAAGGCATCAAGGCGGCCAAGAGCGAAGACACCGACAAGGTCGCACAGGCCCTGCACACCGGCACCTTCAAGACCCCTACCGGCGACTTGTCCTATGACAAGAACGGCGACCTGAAGGACTTCAAGTTCGTCGTCTACGAATGGCATTTCGGCAAACCTAAAACCGAAGTTTCCCCTCAGTAATCCCGTCACTCCATGACTACAAGCCCACTGTGCGAGCAGTGGGCTTTGTTTTACGAGGTTCATGGGCCTGATTCCCGCGATCCGGGAGCAGGTTCACCTGAAAATCTTAAAACCGTCACCAGCGGTTCGCTGGCAGTGCCCGTGCGAAGTGGCCTCAGACCACAAGCCGGGACGGGCGCAAGCCCACCAGTGAAATGCGTATCGGGTTTTTAGGAGCGCTGTAATGCCTGAGATCTATCACTTCTTCCAACAGCTGGTTAATGGCCTGACCATTGGCAGCACCTATGCCTTGATAGCCATTGGCTACACAATGGTTTACGGCATCATTGGAATGATCAACTTCGCCCACGGCGAGGTGTACATGATCGGTTCCTACGTGGCCTTCATCGCCCTTGCCGGGCTGGCCATGATGGGCATCGACTCACTGCCGATACTGATGACCGCCGCGTTCATCGCGACCATCGTGGTCACCAGCGCCTATGGCTACAGCATCGAACGGGTCGCCTACCGCCCCTTGCGCAACAGCAACCGGCTGATCCCGCTGATCTCTGCCATCGGCATGTCGATTTTCCTGCAGAACACTGTCTTGCTTGCCCAGGATTCCAAGGACAAGTCGATCCCCAACCTGATTCCGGGGAGCATCTCCTTCGGGCCGGGCGGCGCCGAAGAAGTCCTGATTTCCTACATGCAGATCCTGGTCTTCGTCGTCACCCTGGTGGCCATGACCGGGCTGACCCTGTTCATCTCGCGTTCACGCCTGGGCCGCGCCTGTCGCGCCTGTGCCGAAGACATCAAGATGGCCAACCTGCTGGGTATCAACACCAACAACATCATCGCCCTGACCTTCGTGATCGGTGCGGCCCTGGCGGCCGTGGCAGCGGTACTGCTGAGCATGCAGTACGGCGTGATCAACCCCAACGCCGGCTTCCTGGTGGGCCTGAAGGCCTTTACCGCGGCGGTACTGGGCGGCATCGGCAGCATTCCGGGCGCCATGCTCGGCGGGCTGGTGCTGGGCGTGGCCGAGGCCTTTGGCGCCGATATCTTCGGTGACCAGTACAAGGACGTGGTGGCATTCGGTCTTCTGGTTCTGGTGTTGTTGTTCCGTCCGACCGGCATCCTGGGCCGTCCGGAGGTCGAGAAAGTATGAGCAGAAATCTCAAATCGGCGTTTTTCAGCGCCTTGCTGGTCTGGGCCGTGGCATTCCCGGTACTTGGCCTGAAACTCAGCATCGTCGGTATCAGCCTGCAGGTGCATGGCCAGGGGCCCCTGGCCCTGAGCGTGATTGTGGTGTGCTCGGTGCTGATGTTCCTGCGCGTGCTGTTCGACAAGCAATGGAGCGCGATGATGCGGTCCGCCCCCCGGGGTGCACTGATATCGCCCAAGGTCAGCAACTTCCTGACCCTGCCGCGTACCCAGCGCTACATCATCCTGGGCCTGATCGCGGTTGCCCTGGTGTGGCCGTTCTTCGGTTCGCGCGGTGCGGTCGACATCGCCACGCTCATCCTGATCTACGTGATGCTGGGCCTTGGCCTGAACATCGTGGTCGGCCTGGCGGGCCTGCTCGACCTTGGCTACGTGGGCTTCTACGCCGTGGGCGCCTACAGCTATGCGCTGCTGTCGCACTACTTCGGCCTGAGCTTCTGGGTGTGCCTGCCGATCGCGGGGATGATGGCGGCCATGTTCGGCTTCCTGCTGGGCTTCCCGGTGCTGCGCCTGCGCGGTGACTACCTGGCCATCGTGACCCTGGGTTTCGGCGAGATCATCCGGCTGTTCCTGCGTAACCTGACCGACCTCACCGGCGGCCCGAACGGCATCAGCAACATTCCCAAGCCGTCGTTCTTCGGCCTGAGCTTCGAGCGCAGGGCGGCTGAAGGCATGCAGACCTTCCACGAGTTCTTCGGGGTGGAATACAACTCGATCAACAAGGTGATCTTCCTGTACCTGGTGGCACTGCTGCTGGCCCTGCTGGCGCTGTTCGTGATCAACCGCCTGCTGCGCATGCCGATCGGGCGCGCCTGGGAAGCGCTGCGCGAAGACGAGATCGCCTGCCGTGCGCTGGGCCTGAACCCGACCATCATCAAGCTCTCGGCCTTCACCCTCGGTGCCTGCTTCGCCGGTTTTGCCGGCAGCTTCTTCGCCGCGCGTCAGGGCCTGGTGACGCCGGAGTCGTTCACCTTCATCGAGTCGGCGATCATCCTCGCCATTGTCGTGCTCGGCGGCATGGGCTCTCAGCTGGGCGTGATCCTCGCGGCCATCGTGATGATCCTGCTGCCCGAACTGATGCGCGACTTCAGTGAATACCGGATGCTGATGTTCGGTGCCCTGATGGTATTGATGATGATCTGGCGTCCGCAGGGCCTGCTGCCTATGCAACGTCCACACATGGAGCTGCGTCGATGAGCCGCGAAATTCTGCAAGTGAGCGGCCTGAGCATGCGCTTCGGCGGCCTGTTGGCGGTCAACGGCGTGGCCCTGTCCGTCAAGGAAAAACAAGTGGTGGCACTGATCGGCCCCAACGGCGCCGGCAAGACCACCGTGTTCAACTGCCTGACCGGCTTCTACAAGCCCAGTGGCGGCAGCATCCTGCTCGACGGCCAGCCCATCCAGGGCCTGGCCGGCCACGAGATCGCCCGCAAGGGCGTGGTGCGTACCTTCCAGAACGTGCGCCTGTTCAAGGAAATGACCGCGCTGGAAAACCTGCTGATCGCCCAGCACCGTCACCTGAACACCAACTTCTTCGCCGGCCTGTTCAAGACCCCGGGCTTTCGTCGCAGCGAGCACGAGGCGATGGAGTACGCGCAGTACTGGCTGGAAAAGGTCGACCTGGTCGAGTTCGCCAACCGTAACGCCGGCACCCTGGCCTATGGTCAGCAACGCCGGCTGGAAATCGCCCGCTGCATGATGACCCGCCCGCGGATCCTCATGCTCGACGAGCCGGCGGCAGGCCTGAACCCGAAAGAGACCGAAGACCTCAAGGCGCTGATCGGCACCTTGCGTGAGGAACACGGGGTGACCGTGCTGCTGATCGAGCACGACATGAAGCTGGTCATGAGCATTTCCGACCATATCGTGGTGATCAACCAGGGCACGCCGCTGGCCGATGGCACCCCGCAACAGATCCGGGACAACCCCGAAGTGATCAAAGCCTACCTGGGGGAAGCGTAAATGCTGCAGTTCGAAAACGTTTCCACCTTCTACGGCAAGATCCAGGCGCTGCACAGCGTCAACGTGGAGATTCGCCAGGGCGAAATCGTCACCCTGATCGGCGCCAACGGCGCAGGCAAGTCGACCCTGCTGATGACCCTGTGCGGGTCGCCCCAGGCCCACAGCGGCAGCATCCGCTACATGGGCGAGGAGCTGGTGGGGCAAAGTTCGGCGCAGATCATGCGCAAGAGCATTGCCGTGGTGCCCGAGGGTCGGCGCGTGTTCGCACGCCTGACCGTGGAGGAGAACCTGGCCATGGGCGGGTTCTTCACCGACAAGGGCGACTACCAAGAGCAGATGGACAAGGTGCTGCACCTGTTCCCGCGGCTCAAGGAGCGCTTCAGCCAGCGTGGCGGCACCATGTCCGGGGGCGAGCAGCAGATGCTCGCCATCGGCCGTGCGCTGATGAGCAAGCCCAAGCTGTTGCTGCTCGACGAACCGTCACTGGGGCTGGCGCCGATCATCATCCAGCAGATCTTCGACATCATCGAACAGCTGCGCAAGGATGGTGTAACGGTGTTCCTGGTGGAGCAGAACGCCAACCAGGCCCTGAAGATCGCCGACCGTGCCTATGTGCTGGAGAACGGCCGGGTGGTGATGCAGGGCACCGGTGAAGCGCTGCTGACCGACCCGAAAGTACGCGACGCGTACCTGGGGGGCTGAACCAGACGGCCCCTTCGCCGGCAACGCCGGCTCCTACAGTGCAGGAGCCGGCGTTGTCGGTGAAGGGGCCGGTACCGGCAACGCACCCAGCGCCTGGCTGCCACGCTTGAACCAGCGCACCAGGTAATCGGCCACCACCTGCACGCGTTTGGGCATCCCGCCCTGATACGGGTGCACCAGGAACAACGGCGTACTGCGTGTCTGGTAATCGCGCAGCAACCAGCACAAGCGCCCGTCCGCCAGCTCGGCATGCAACATGTAGGACGGCAGCCGCGCCACCCCCGCCCCCACCAGCACCGCCTTCTTCAACAGGCTGTAGTGATTGCTGGCAAAATTCCCCGCCACCTGCACCCGCAGCAATTCATGCTGCTGGTGATACAGCCATTCCTCGCGTCCGCTGTAATGACTGTTGAGCAGGCAGCGATGCTCGGCCAGCGCCTGCGGCGTGGTCGGCGTGCCGTGGCGCTCCAGATACGCCGGACTGGCGCAGGTCAGCTCCTGCATGGCCAGCAGCGGCCGCGCCACCAGGCGCTCGTCATTGCCCGGGATCTGTCGGATGGCCAGGTCGAAGCCGTCGCGCAGCAGGTCGCGGTAGGCATTGTCCAGTTCCAGTTCGATCTGCAACTGCGGGTACTGGTTGCCCAGCTCCAGCAGCAGGCCTTCGAAGAAGGTTTCACCCAGCGACACCGGCACCGTCACCCGCACCGGGCCCGACAGGTCATCCTTGAGCCGCGACAGCGCCTGGCGCGCCTGGGTCACCTGGCGCACCAGCGCCTGGGCCTGGGGCAGCAGCGCTGCGCCCGCGGCGGTCAGGCTCAGGCGCCGCGTGGTGCGGTGCAGCAGCTTGACCGAATGGCTGCTCTCCAGCTGGCTGATGCGCTTGGACAACTGCCCCTTGCTCCAGCCCAGCTGCTCCGCGGCCAGGGTAAAACTGCCCGCATCCATCAACACCGCAAAGGCCGCCAGATCGTCCAGCTCGCTCATGGATTGTTTCCGCATGAAAACCAAAGGTTGCCTATTAGCAGGCTTATTCACGCAAAAATCCACCCTAGACTGAAACCTCACCCCACACGCGAGGAACAGCCCCATGAAAATCATTCTGATCGGCGCCGGCGGTACCATCGGTTCGGCCGTAGCCCGTGAACTGGAACAGCGCCACGAGGTGATCCGGGTCGGTCGCAACAGCGGCGACCTGCAGGCCGATATCAGCGACAGTGCCTCTATTCGCCGCCTGTTCGAGCAGACCGGGCGCTTCGATGCCCTGGTGTGCGCCGCCGGCAACGTGGTGTTCGCGCCCCTGGACGAACTGGACGAACAGGGGTTTGCCCTGGGCCTGAACGACAAGCTGATGGGCCAGGTCAACCTGCTGCTGATCGGTCGCGAGTTCATCAATGACGGCGGCTCGTTCACCTTCACCACCGGCGTCACCAGCCACGACCCGATCCGTACCGGCACCTCGGCCAGCCTGGTCAACGGTGCCATCGACGCCTTCGTGCGCGCCGCCGCCATCGAGCTGCCACGCGGGCTGCGGGTCAACGCCATCAGTCCGACCGTGCTGCTCGAGGCCATGCCCGACTATGCCCCCTACTTTCGCGGCTTCAAGCCGGTACCGGCGGCCGACGTGGCGCTGGCCTACGCCAAGAGCGTGGAGGGGCTGCAGACCGGGCAGACCTATCACGTGGGCTAGGGCCTTGTGATTGCGCCCCAGGCTGCGTAACGTGACGGCACTTTTCTGGACCCGATGCTGGAGCCCCCCGATGCGTGCCGCCCCTTCGCTGCTGTTAGCCGCCCTGCTGCCCCTGTTCGCCGGTTGCCAGATGCTGGCAGACAAACCCGAGACGGTGTCCACCGTCGGCATGACTCGCCTGCAGGGCGAGCTGTCCGCCGCTGGCGGCCAGTTGCTGTTCAAGCCGTGCGAGGAGAGCCGCCGCTTCGTGGTCCGCGACACCGGCAACACCGGCCTGCGGCAGGAAGCTTCGGCACTGGCGGCAACCCCCGGCACCCTGTTCGCCGACGTGCGCGGCAAGCTGGCCGGCAGCCAGCAGGCCGGCAACGATGGCCAGCTCGACGTGCAGCAGCTGTACCGCGTCGAGCACTCCTCCAGCGCCTGCAGCGACCCGAACTTCAAGCGCCTGATCCTGCGCGCCAGCGGCCATGAGCCAGACTGGAACATCAAGGCCAGCGGCCAGGGCATGGTGCTCGACCGCCCTGGCCAGCCCTCGTTGGCGGTGCCGTACCTGGAAGAGCAGATGCCCGACGGGCGCCTGTCACTGAGCACCGAAGCCAATGGCCAGCGCATCGACCTGTGGGTCGCCCCGCAGCGCTGCGTGGACATCGCCACCGGCGCGGTCAGCCACCTGAGCGCCGAACTGCGCATCGATGGCCAGACCCTGCGTGGCTGCGGCTACTACGG
Organism: Pseudomonas sp. MF6396; assembly: GCF_002018915.1. Classification (NCBI taxonomy): domain Bacteria; kingdom Pseudomonadati; phylum Pseudomonadota; class Gammaproteobacteria; order Pseudomonadales; family Pseudomonadaceae; genus Pseudomonas; species Pseudomonas sp. MF6396. Next base: position 32,612 of record NZ_MVOK01000011.1, read on the forward strand.
CGGCTCGCGCAACGACTGACCGGCCGCACGCGTTTAAGCTGCCTTAAGCGCCTGCGAACAGCTTATACTTGGCGGTTTGTGCAAAGCCGCCGGCCCTTTGATGGCCGGGATACTGGACCCTGTCATGCTACGAATCACTGAACTGAAGTTGCCGCTGGATCACCCGGACGAAGCCCTGCGCGAAGCCATCGTGCAGCGCCTGGGGATCAGCGACGACCAGCTGCTGGACTTCACGCTGTTCAAGCGCAGCTACGATGCGCGCAAGAAGAACACCGAACTGCTGTTCATCTACACCATCGACCTGACAGCCAGCAACGAAGCTGAGCTGCTGCAGAAGTTCGCCGACGATCACAACATCACCCCGGCCCCGGACGTCAGCTACAAGCCGGTTGGCCAGGCACCGGCCGAGCTTGCCGAACGCCCGATAGTGGTCGGCTTCGGCCCGTGCGGGATCTTCGCCGGCCTGCTGCTGGCACAGATGGGCTTCAAGCCGATCATCCTCGAACGCGGCAAGGAGGTGCGCCAACGCACCAAGGACACCTGGGGCCTGTGGCGCAAGAGCGTGCTCAACCCCGAGTCCAACGTGCAGTTTGGCGAAGGCGGTGCCGGCACCTTCTCCGACGGCAAGCTGTACAGCCAGATCAAGGACCCGAAGCATCACGGCCGCAAGGTGCTGCACGAGTTCGTCAAGGCCGGTGCGCCGGACGAGATCCTGTACGTCAACAAGCCGCACATCGGTACCTTCCGCCTGACCGGCATGGTCGAGAACATGCGCCAGCAGATCGAAGCCATGGGCGGCGAGGTGCGTTTCGAGCAGAAGGTCACCGACCTGATCAGCGAGGGCGAGCAACTGACCGGCGTGGTACTCGAAAGTGGCGAACAGCTGCATTCGCGCCACGTGATCCTGGCCCTGGGGCACAGCGCCCGCGACACCTTCCGCATGCTGCATGCGCGGGGCGTGTTCATGGAAGCCAAGCCGTTCTCCATCGGCTTTCGCATCGAGCACCCGCAGACCCTGATCGACAAGGCCCGTCTGGGCAAGTATGCCGGCCACCCGAAACTCGGCGCGGCCGACTACAAGCTGGTGTACCACGCCAAGAACGGACGTTCGGTGTACAGCTTCTGCATGTGCCCGGGCGGCACGGTGGTAGCTGCCACCAGCGAACCGGGCCGCGTGGTGACCAACGGCATGAGCCAGTACTCGCGCAACGAGCGCAATGCCAACTCTGGCATCGTGGTCGGCATCACCCCCGAGCAGGACTACCCGGGCGGCCCGCTGGCCGGCATCGAACTGCAGGAACGTCTGGAGAGCCTGGCCTATGAGCTGGGTGGCAGCAACTACCAGGCACCGGCGCAACTGGTGGGCGACTTTGTCGCCGGCAAGCCATCCACCGCCCTGGGCAGCGTGGAACCCTCGTACAAGCCGGGCGTGAGCCTGGGCGACCTGGCGCTGAGCCTGCCGGCCTTCGCCATCGAGGCGATCCGTGAGGCACTGCCGGCGTTCGACCGCCAGATCAAGGGTTACAACCTGCCCGATGCGGTGTTGACCGGCATCGAGACGCGTACCTCCTCGCCGCTGCGCATCACCCGTGATGCCAGCCTGCAGAGCCTGAACCTGAAGGGGTTGTTCCCCGCTGGTGAGGGGGCTGGGTATGCAGGCGGGATTCTGTCGGCGGGCGTGGACGGAATTCGCGTGGCCGAGGCAGTGGCGCGCAGCATGCTGGGGCTGGACCTGGAAGCGTGAGGTAGGGCTTGCGGGCCGTTTCGCCGGCAAGATCGGCCCCTGCAGGGGTTGGCCTTGCTGGCGGAAAAGCCGCAATAGCATATAACAAAAAAGAATATAGTTTTTGTTCTAAAGCATATCCCCACAGGGTAGGGTGTTCCTCTTCGAATTTCAGGATGGAGGAGCACCCTTGCCTCTACGCAGCACATTCACGCGTTTCTTCCAGCTCGAATCAGCCAGCGGCCTGCTGCTGATTGCCGCGGCTGCCCTTGCGCTGATCATCAACAACTCCCCCCTCTCCTACCTCTACAACGGCCTGCTCGACGTGCCCGTGGTGGCCCAGGTGGGCGCGCTGCAAATCGCCAAGCCCCTGCTGCTGTGGATCAACGACGGCCTGATGGCACTGTTCTTTCTGCTCATCGGCCTGGAGGTCAAGCGCGAGATCATCGACGGCCACCTGTCCAGGCCCTCGCAGATCGTGCTGCCCGGCGCAGCCGCCATCGGCGGCATGGTGGTTCCGGCACTGATCTACTACTTCCTCAACAAGGACAACCCCGCCGCCGTGGCCGGCTGGGCGATCCCCACCGCCACCGACATCGCCTTCGCCCTCGGCGTGCTGGCCCTGCTCGGCAAGCGTGTACCGGTGTCGCTCAAGCTGTTCCTGATGACCCTGGCGATCATCGACGACCTGGGCGCGATCATCGTCATCGCCCTGTTCTACTCCGGCGCCCTGTCCAGCCTGTCGCTGATGCTGGCCGCCGCCTGCCTGGTAGCGCTGGTGGCGATGAACCGGATGGGTGTGGTGAAGCTGGGGCCGTACATGGTGATCGGGTTGATCCTGTGGGTGTGCGTACTCAAGAGCGGCGTGCATGCCACGCTGGCCGGTGTCACCCTGGCGCTGACCATCCCGCTGCGCACTCGCAACGCCGAGCCGTCGCCCCTGCTGGCGCTGGAGCACGCCCTTCACCCCTGGGTGGCGTTCGGTATCCTGCCTCTGTTCGCCTTCGCCAATGCCGGCGTGTCGCTGGCCGGCGTCACCGCCGAGAGCTTTACCCACCATGTGCCGATGGGCATCGCGGTCGGCCTGCTGCTGGGCAAGACCGTCGGGGTGTTCGGCCTGACCTGGCTGGCGATCAAGCTGGGTCTGGCCGCCCTGCCCAGTGGCGCCAACTGGGGCCAGGTGCTGGGGGTGGCGATCCTGTGCGGCATCGGCTTCACCATGAGCCTGTTCGTCGGCTCGCTGGCCTTCGTGCCGGGCAGCAGCGAGTACGCCGGCATGGACCGCATGGGCATTCTCACCGGTTCCATCCTGGCAGCGGTGATCGGCTACGCGGTAACCGCCATGGCCAGCCGCAAGGCCGTCGGCAGTTGATGCCGAACCGGCAATGAAAAACCCCGACCGGCGGTGCCGAGTCGGGGTTTTGTTTGCACGCCCTCATAGCCAGAGGGCTGCAGGACAAGGTTCAGTGAGAAACCCGGCTGGTGCCATCCACGGTCATGATGCGAACGCGCTCGCCCACCCGGAAGATTTCGTTCTGCTGAACCTGCTGGACATAGGCGCGCATGCTGCCATCGTCTTCACGCACGGTGATTTCCACACCCTGGGTGCGGGTCAGGCCTTCCTCGGCTGCAGAACCTGCCAGGCCGCCGGCTACCGCACCGATGACTGCCGCAACGATACTGCCACGACCGCCGCCTACCGCGCTGCCGGCCACGCCACCCACGATGGCACCGGCGCCGCCGCCGATCGGGGTCTTGGTGCCTTCGATCTTGACCGGACGCAGCGATTCGATGGTACCCATGCGCACTTGCTGCACGCGACGGGCTTCATCGCGGGAATAGGAATCGCCGGTCAGGTTGGAGGTACAGCCGCCAAGCAGCAGCGACATCGTGGTGAACGACGCCACCAACAAAACTGATTTACGCATAGGATCATCTCCAGAAGACAGGTAGTCATTAGACTCCGCGCGTTGACCACTGTCACGACACACGGTGTATAAAATTGCTTCCATTCAGCGTCGGTACAGGCACTTGATCCCCGCCATGACCCCAACACTCAACAGGCAAGGATAGACATGGATTACTTCATCATCGCCGTAACCACCCTGGCGGGTCTGTATTTTCACGGGTGGCTGTATGTACGCATCAAGCGCTGGATGGACCGCGACCTGGCCCTGTCGCTGGCCGGGGACGACGAGCACAAACGCGTCTTCATGCTACAACGTCTGGACAGCGCCAGGGCGCAAAAGGTCAAACGCAAGGAATTGGCGGCCTGGCTGGAACGCGCGGCCGCCGAATACCGCGCCGGTTAAGGGGCCAGGCGCTCGCGCAGCCACAGACCCTGTTTGAGCCGGTAGTTGAGACGATCATGCAGGCGGCTCGGGCGGCCCTGCCAGAACTCGATGCGTTCCGGCAGCAGGCGGTAGCCACCCCAGTGCTCGGGGCAGTGCGGCTGGGTATCGCTGAAGCGCTGCTCGGTGGCCTTGACCAGATCCTGCAGCTCTTCACGGTTGGCGATCACCCGGCTCTGCGGCGATGCCCAGGCGCCCAGGCGGCTACCCAGCGGGCGTACCTGGTAATACGCATCGGATTCCTGCGCCGTGACCTTCACCACCTTGCCTTCGATGCGCACCTGGCGTTCCAGGGTGGGCCAGAAGAAGGTCATGGCGGCGAACGGGTTGGCGCGCAGGTGATGGCCCTTGGCACTTTCGTAGTTGGTGAAGAAGGTGAAGCCCTGCTCATCCAGCCCCTTGAGCAGCAGGATACGGCAATGCGGACGCCCCTCGCCGTCCACCGTTGCCAACGTCATGGCGTTGGCTTCGACGGGCGGCTGCTCGGTCTTGACGGCATCCTCGAACCATTGGTGAAACAACGCGAACGGCTCTGCCGGCGCCTGGGTTTCGGTCAGGCCGTCGCGAGTGTAGTCGCGGCGCATATCGGCCAGGGTCTGGGTCATGCTGCGTTTCCTTGACGATCAGTTGGTCTTCGCAGGGCTGGTGCTGCTGGCAACGACTTTCTTCGCGGCCGGGGCGGCTTTCTTGGCGGCCGGCTTGGCAGCGGCTGCAGCCGGCTTCTTCTTGGCCACCGGCTTGGCGGCCGGGGCTTTTTTCGCAGTGGCTTTCGCCGCTGGTTTGGTGGCGGGCTTGGCAGCGGCCTTGACCGGTGCCTTGACGTCCTGCACGGCAACCAGTTCGGCCGGGCTAGGGGTCGGCTGCTGGTACTTGGCCACCAGCGCCAGCATGGTGTTCTGTGGCGTCAACAGCAGCTCGACGCGGCGGTTCAAGGCGCGGCCCTGCACACTGTCGTTGGCGGCGCGCGGCGCCACCGACCCCATACCACGCAGCATCAGGCGATCACGCTGCAGGCCGCTGAGGCGGAAAATCGCCGATACCGACTGGGCGCGCTCCTGGCTCAGCTTCTGGTTGGTAGCAGCTGCGCCGCTGCTGTCGGCATGGCCGAGTACCAGCACGGCGGTCTTGGAGTCGGTCTCGATCACCTTGGCCACGCGCGTGATCGGGCCGAGGGTGGCCGGCAACAGCATGGCGGGGCGGTCAGGGTTGTACGAAGAGTCGACCGGTACGGTCACCACCAGCACGTCTTCGCGGCGCTCGAGCTCGAACTTGCTGTCCTTGATCGCTTCGCGCAGCTTGGGCTCGTAGTCGTCGAGCCAGGCCTGGGTGGCCTTGACGTCGATCTTGGGTACCGCCTGGGCCTGGCTCTGGGCCTTGTCGCTGTTTCCGAACGGCCACCACCAGCGGCTGCTGCTTTCGGACTTGGCATCAGCCTGGGCGACCTTCTCGGTGACCACATCCTTCACGTCCTTTTCGGCCACCTTGTCGGAGCCGAAGGGCCACCAGCCATGGCCGCCATCGGCCGAGCCGTTCTGAGGGTGCTGTGCGCAACCGGTCACGGCCAGGCACAGGGCGAGAGCTAAGGTTTTATGTGAAGACATCAGCGATACACCATGAAAATGAAAGAAATTTGACCCGACAGCGCAGGCTGTTGGAATCCAGAATAGACAATGGGTTCCGGTTGCAGGGACTTACCCGATCAAAGGCAGCCGGCCAGCACCCGAACCAGTTTCTGTGCCCGCGGGTCCATCAGGACATACGGGCCCAGGGTATTGGTGACAAAGCCAAAGGCCACGTCGTGTTCCGGATCGGCAAAACCGACCGAGCCGCCGGCCCCTGGGTGTCCGAAAGCCTTGGCGCCCAGCCCGAACGTGGCGTTGGGTACCTGTGGCTGATCAAGCATGCAGCCCAGGCCGAAGCGGGTCTGGGTCAGCAGGGTCATGTCCTGGCCCAGGCTGTGTTCGCGGGTCAGTTCGTCGAGCAGTTCCGATTCCAGCAGGCTGCCGTCCAGCAGCCCGGCATAGAACCCGGCCAGGCTGCGTGCGTTGCCGTGGCCGTTGGCCGCCGGTTGCTGCATGCGTCGCCACTCAGGCTTGTTGGTACTGGTCAGGATGGCTGGCGGGTTGGTGAAGGCGCGGGTGGACAACGCCTCGGGCTCACGCATCGTCACCTGCAGCAGCCGCTTGGCTGCCTCGTCACCCGGGTTGCCTTTGCCACGGGCGATGTGCGCGACACGGTAGAACTCTTCATCGTCCAGTCCCACATGGAAAGCCAGCCCCAGGGGCCTGGCGGTGCGCGCCACGATCGACTCGCCCGGGCCGCGGCCGTCGGCGCGGCGAATCAGCTCGCCCAGCAGCCAACCGTAGGTGATCGCGGCGTAGCCGTGGGCGGTGCCGGGGGTCCACCAGGGGGATTCGGCGGCCAGGGTGTCGACCATGGTCTGCCAGTCGTACAGGGCTTCGGCGGGCAGCAACTGGCGGATCGCCGGCAGGCCGGCCTGGTGGCACAGCAGTTGGCGCAGGGTTACCGAGCTCTTGCCGGCCTGGGCAAATTCTGGCCAGTAGCGAGCGACCGGTGCATCCAGCGCCAGCTTGCCTTCGGCCACCAGTTGCAGGGCGGTGACGGCGGTGAAGGTTTTTGTGCAGGAGAACAGGTTGGCGATGGTATCGCTGTGCCAGGCTTGCTGGCCGTCCTTGTCGGCGGTGCCGGCCCACAGGTCGAGGACCGTTTCGCCACCGACCTGGATGCACAGTGCGGCGCCGCGTTCCTGGGGATCATCGAAAAGTGCTGCGAAGGCTTCGCGTACCGCCTCGAACTGGAGTTCGTAATGACCTTGAATCTGCACCCGTAATTACCCCGCCGTACTGCGCCACAAAATGGCTGGCATTGTTCCAGCACTGGAGGTTTTTGGGAACACCGCAAAGCCAGGCGGTCCCCTTGCGCTCTCAGGCGCCTACCGTGCCGGCATCACCAGCGGCTTGTTCAGTTGCTCCACCACCCCAAGATTGCTCTTGCGCACACTCTCCACAAACCCCTGAAACGGCACGTCGGTAATCCCCACCAAGCCGAAATGCCCATTCTCGCCATCGAGCAAACGCCCGCTGGCCGGCTGATCCAGGTACTGGAACCAGTGCACTCCCACAATCGAAGGCTCCTTCAAGGCCGCCTTGACGAAGTTCGCATAGGCCGGCCCACGGTCCTCCTCACGCGCCACTTCCATCGGCCCCGGCCCGAACGGCCCACGATCACGCGAGCCAAACTGGAACTCCGACACCAGCACCGGCTTGTCCAGCGCATTGAGCTGGGCAAAGTCGTAGCCATCCTGCGGCGTGGGTGCATACACATTGAAGCTCACCACATCACAGTACTTGGCACACGCCGCCACCGCTTCAGGCGTACTGACCGCAAACCGCCCACCCAGCAGCAGGTGATTGGGCGCATGCCATTTCAGCGAGTCGGAGATGGTCTTGAAGTAGGTCTCGGCAAACACCCGCTGGAAATACTTGAAGTCGGCCTCGATTTCCGGGTGCGCGGGGTCGGGCAGCGGCGGCTCGAAACCCGGGTCCTCCATCAGCTCCCACGCCGTCAGTTCGATGCCCCACGCCTTGGACAGGCCTTCCTGGTTGCGGTACTTGTCGCGCAGCTGCTTGAGAAAGGCACGCTTGGCCGGCGAGTCGGTGGTCAGGCGCAAGGTGCCGTAGGCCAGCGCATAACGCTGCTTCGGTTCATTACCCGGCACCGCCCAGGCCAGCTCGTTGTCGGCGAAATAGCCAATCAGCCACGGATCGTCGCGATGGTCGCGCGCGGCAATCGCCACAGCACGTTCGGTGGCCATGGCAAAGCGCGGGTCGAACGGGTCGGGCATCGCACCCCACCAGTCCACCCCCGTGCTGATGCTGGTGTAGTCGCCGCCGATGGACAACGGCAGGGTGTAGGCCAGGCGTTGGCTCTGCAGGCCGTTGTCGCTCCAGTTGCCCAGGGTGTTGAAACCCCAGGCCTGCAGGCGATCCAGGCTCTGGCCCTGCCAGCGCGCCTGGTCGAACGTCGGCGTGGCGTGACCACGGCCCAGGTTGGCGGCGTAGAAGTCGAACCAGCGCCCCTTGCCGAAACCGCGCCCCTGGGAAGAACCGTTGCCGTCCAGGTTGTCGCCCTGGCCGTAGTACTGCGCCAGCGGGGTCTGCGCCTCGGGCAAGGCGGTGAACATCGACTCGCGCCCTTCCACGTAGGTGCGCCCGCCATCGGCCGCCACGGCATTGACCCCCAGCGAGTAGAACGGATGCCCCAGCGGCGTGACCAGAAACCAGCGACCCTCACGCTTTTCGGTGCGAAAGAACCCCTTGGCCTCGAATGCCTCAGCGCCAAGCAGGCCGCCGAACGTGTCCAGCTTGAGCTTGCTGCGATCGTCCAGCCAGCCCTTGAGCTGCTGCTGCTCGCGCTGGGCAACCGCCTTGAGCTGGTCGTCACTGCTGATCTTTTCGGGCCAGCGACCACGGGTGGACTGCCCATAACCGTCGATGAGGCCGGCATAGGCGGCCTTTTGCAGCACGTCGTCGTCCTGCACGCCAAAGCGCTCGATCAGCAGGCTCTGCGCCACCTTGGGCCTGGGCATCGACAGCGTGACCGATACCACCTGCTTGAGGTCGGCCTTGCCCTCGCTGCTGGTCAGCAGCACCCGCTGGCCCTGATGACGGAACGGCATCGGCGGGCCGACGCGCATGCCCTGGGTGAGCGGCGAGCTGGCGGTCAGCGGTACCATCACGGTCTGTGCCGGGCCGGCCGGCAGGTCGATGCGGCTGGTGAGGGTGCTGCCGTCGCTGCTGAGCACCGTCACGTCGACGCTCAGCGCCCAGTCCATGGCGCTCTGCATGCGCAAGGTCAGCGCGGTAGCGCCCGTCCAGTCCCACACCCCGGTCTGCGGGCTAAGGCGCAGGCTCGGGCGCTCCACGGGGTTGAACACCACGCGCCGCAGTACCTCGCCCTCGGCTGTCTGCTCCGCGTTGTACTGCGGCAGGCTGTCATCTTCGGTCACCACATTGACCACCGCGGCCGGGCGAACGAAGTTGAACAGCGTCTGTTGCCCGGCCAGCAGCGGCGAGCTGAACAACAGTGCAATCACGGCAGGCAGGGTACGGCGCAACATAGGGCTGGAGTTCTCCTTGATGGCCCTTGCGGGCCTTGATCTGTGCAATAGACAACGGGGCACTGCAAAGCGCTGTGCCGCTCAGGAAATTTCCCGGCGAAACGGCGGCAGCGCATTGAGGATAGCCTTGCCGTAGCGCTGGGTGACCACGCGCCGGTCAAGCAGGGTGATGGTGCCGCGGTCCTGTTCGGTACGCAGCAGGCGCCCGCAGGCCTGGATCAGGCGCAGCGAGGCATCCGGCACGGCGATCTCCATGAACGGGTTGCCGCCACGGGCCTCGATCCACTCGGCCAGGGCCGCCTCGACCGGGTCGTCCGGCACCGCGAAGGGAATCTTGGCAATGACCACGTGCTCGCAATACGCACCCGGCAGGTCGACCCCTTCGGCAAAGCTGGCCAGACCGAACAGCACGCTGGAGTCCCCGCCGTCGACGCGCGCCTTGTGCTTGTTGAGGGTTTCCTGCTTGGACAGGTTGCCCTGGATGAACACCTGCTTGCGCCAGTCGCGGTCCAGGCCGTCGAACACGTCCTGCATCTGCTTGCGCGACGAGAACAGCACCAGCGAGCCACGCGAGCCTTCCACCAGCTCGGGCAGGTCGCGGATGATCGCGGCGGTATGCGCCGGAGCATCGCGCGGGTCGGCGCGCAGGTCCGGCACGCGCAGCACGCCCGCATCCACGTGGTGGAACGGGCTGGGCACCACCGCCGTGACGGCCAGCTTGGGCAGCCCGGCGCGCATGCGAAAGCGATCGAACTTGCCCAGCGCGGTCAGGGTGGCCGAGGTCACCAGGGCGCCATGGGCGACGTTCCACAGGTTGCGGCGCAGCATCTCGGCCGCCAGGATCGGGCTGGCGTTGACCTCGATATCGAACAGCGCACCGCTTTCGGCCAGGGTCAGCCAGCGCGCCATCGGCGGGCTGTCTTCCGGGTCTTCGGCGGTAAAGGCGGTCCACAGCTCCCAGTTGCCCTGGGCACGGGTCTGCAGGCTGCCGAACAACGGGTACCACTCCTCGGCCTGGTGGCTGGGGATGCCGATGCTGACTTCGGCGTCCATGCCTTCCTTGAGCAGGTCGGTGAGTCGGGTGAACAGATCGGTCAGGCGCGAAAAGCCCTTTTTCAGTTCGATGCCCATCTCGCGCATGTGCTCGGGCACCACGCCGCCGACGAAGCGATAGCGCGGGCGCTCGCGGCCTTCCATGTCTTCGCCGGGGCGAAACTCCGCCACCTGCTCGCAGGCGCTGAACATGAACTGCTGCTGGGCCTTGATCTCGCGGGCCAGTTCCGGCACCTGCTCGATGTACTTGCCCAGGTCGCCCGGCAGCGGGTTCTGCGCCAGCAGCTTGGCCAGGTTCTTGGCGGTCTGCTCGAGCCAGTCGGCGGTCGAGCGCAGGCGGGTGTAATGGGCAAAATGGCCGATGGCCTTGTCGGGCAGGTGATGGCCTTCGTCGAACACATAGATGGTGTCGCGCGGGTCGGGTAGCACGGCGCCGCCGCCCAGGGCCAGGTCGGCCAGCACCATGTCGTGGTTGGTGACGATCACGTCGACCTTGCCCATGCCCTCGCGGGCCTTGTAGAAGGTGCACTGCCCGAAGTTGGGGCAGTGGCGGCCGGTGCACTGGCTGTGGTCGGTGGTCAGGCGCGACCAGTCCTGGTCTTCCAGGGCCTGTGGCCAGCTGTCGCGGTCGCCGTCCCATTTGTTGCCGGCCAGCTTCTCGATCATGCTGGTGAACAGCTTCTGACTGGCCTCGTCCACCTCGATGCGAAAGCCCTCCTCCTCGAACAGCTGCGCGGTGGCGGTCTGGGCGTGGCCTTCCTGCAGCAGCAGGTCGAGCTTGGACAGGCACAGGTAGCGACCACGCCCCTTGGCCAGGGCGAAGCTGAAGTTCAGGCCGCTGTTGCGCATCAGGTCCGGCAGGTCCTTGAACACGATCTGTTCCTGCAGGGCCACGGTGGCGGTGGCGATCACCAGGCGCTTGCCAGCAGCCTTGGCCGCGGGAATCGAGGCGAGGCTGTAGGCCACCGTCTTGCCGGTACCGGTGCCGGCCTCGACCGCGACCACGGCGGGCTCGCCGCTGCGGCGGCCTTCGTCGTCCACGGCGATGTCGCCCAGCACCTTGGCCACTTCGGCGATCATCAGACGCTGGCCGTAGCGGGGCTTGAGGCTCTTGGCTTCGAGAAAACGCGAATAGGCGCCCTGAATCTGGGATTTGAGTTCGTTGCTGATCATGGTGTCGGGGCGCCCGGAGGGCTGGATAAATTTTCAGTGTTTCGAATGGGTCGCTATCATACCCCGCTATTGCCCCTTGCGCCGAATGGAGTTCCCGATGACCGCCTTTGCCATCCCCTACAGCCTGCATTTGCTGGCCGCCCTGATCTGGGTGGGCGGCATGTTCTTCGCCTGGCTGATCCTGCGTCCGGCCATGGTGGCCGCGCTTGACGGCCCTTCACGGCTGACGCTGTGGGTAGAAGTGTTTCAACGTTTTTTCGTGTGGGTCTGGGTGGCGGTCGCGGTGCTGGCGATCACCGGCGTGGGCATGATGCACATGCGCTTCTCGGGGTTCGAGACTGCGCCACGTTATGTGCAGGTGATGATTGGCGCAGGGATTGCGATGTTTGCGCTGTTTCTGAGAATCCAGGCGCTGCTGCTGCCAGAGTTGCGCAAGGCGGTGAAGGCGCAGGACTGGCCCGCCGGGGCCGCAGTGCTCGGGCGCATTCGGCGCCTGGTGGGGATCAATCTGCTGCTGGGTATTGCGGTGGTGCTGGTGGCGTCGAGCCGGCTGCTGGTGTGAGGTGACCGCTTCGCCAGCAAGGCGGGCTCCTGCAAAGGCCATGTTTGCCTGCAGGAGCCGACCTGGCCGGCGAAGCGGCCCTGAAGATCAGAGGCGCTGAAGAATCAGCTCCCCGTCAGCCCCGGCCGCCCCCGGTTGCCCGGGCTGCCCGGGTCTTCCCGTCGCCCCTGCATCGGTGCGGTACACCAGGCACCCCTTGCTGGCCCCGCCTGCGCCCGGTTTGCCCGGCGCACCCGCCAGCCCCGGCGCACCGCCGTCGAGCCTGACCTTGATCTGCTCGGCCGGGAAGCTGGCCGGCAGTGCCAGGCGCACCCGGCCTCCGGGCGCCCCGTCATGGCCATCGCCACCGTTGTCGCCATTGGCGCCACGGCTGGCCTGGCCCCAGGTGCAACCACCCGCCTTGCCGTTACCACCATCGAGCCCCACATACCCCGGTGCCCCCGCGCCGCCACGGGCGTCGATGGCCAGTTCTGAAGCCTCCAGCGCCTGAATGCGCAAGCTCAGGTCACGTCCGGGCCTGGCGACCCGCTCATAGGTACCCGGCGCACCGTGGGCAGCAATCTCACTGCCCTGGCCCAACTGCGCCTGGGCCACTTCCATGCTCAGCGCATGCTCGGCCGGCACGATGGCAATGCGCGCCTGGTTGCCCAGGTGCAGCTCATCCACCTTCAATTCCACCAGGCTCGCCGGCAGCACCAGGGTGGCCGAATCCGCCACCTCCAGGCGCTGCAGGTGCACCACGCTGGCCTTGTTCGGCAGGCGCAGCACCGAGTGCGCCGCCACGCTGATCGCATCGGCCAGGGCCAACGGGCTGAACAGTGCTGCCAACAACACGACCTTACGCATGACCAGCCTCCTGGCGCGGGGCCGGTATCGATTGGATATGAAAGATGCCGACCAGCAGAATCTGCAAACGGTCGAACCAGCGATGGCTGCGCTCACGCAACCGTCCGTTGAACATCAGCACCTCGAGCACGTGCAGCACCAGCAGCATGGCCCCCGCGAGGTTGATCAGCTGGTGGAACGGCTTGTCTGCCGGCATCAGCAGATTCACCAGTACCACCCACCAGAACACTACCGTCAGGGCCTTGCCCAGCCCCCACAACGCCTTCATACCCGCGCCCCTTGTTGTTGCGTTTTCTTGTTTGGCGGCCCGCTTACGCGACACAGGCACTGCACGCCACATTACCGGCTGGCACCCTCCGGATGCCAGCCCCGCTGTCGATCAATTGAGGTGCAATTCGACCCGGCGATTCTGCGCGCGGCCCGCATCGGTTTCGTTGTCGGCAATCGGCTCGCGCTCGCCACGCCCCTGGCTGGTGATTTTCTGCGGTGCCAGGCCTTGGCTGATCAGGTACTCGGCGACGCTGCTGGCACGCCGCTCGGACAACGCCTGGTTGTAGGCATCGCTGCCACGGCTGTCGGTGTGTCCGATCACCTTGATGCTGGCCACGCTCGGGTCATTGAGCTTGCCGGTCAGGGTACGCAACTGCTGCTGGGCGGCCGGGGTGAGTTCGGCCGAGTCGTAGGCGAACATCACGCTGCCCTGGTCGTTGAGGGTGATCACCTCGGGCTCAGGCGCCGGGGCCTTCTCGCTCGGCGGGTATTGGGGCAACGGGCAACCGTTGTGACTCACCGGGGTGTTGGGCGGGGTATCGGGGCACCGGTCGCGGCGGTCGAACACGCCATCGCCGTCTTCGTCACCGTCCTGGGCAAAGCAGATCAGGCCACCGGCGATGGCACCCAGCGCCGCGCCGCCACCGGCCCAGGCAGAGCTTTCGATGGCGCCCAGGCCGCCACCCACGGCGCCGCCCAGCAGGCTGCATAGGGGCCAGGTTCTTTGGTTCAACGGGGCGCTGCCATCGCTGTGGGTGGCGCAACCGGACAGCAGGCTGGCGACCACGAGCACGGGCAGCGCAGCCTTGGTGATTACATTCATGGGGAATGCTCCTGTGTCACCGGCCAGTACCGGTCACACAGGAGTAAAGACGCGCCCGCGACACTTCACAAGCCGCGGGGCGCAAGGGCTTCAGCGATCGATGCGAATTTCCACGCGGCGGTTCATCGCGCGTCCGTCGGCGGTGTTGTTGTCTGCCACCGGCTGGGTTTCACCGGCACCCTGCACCGAAACGAAACTGCTGCGCGCAATGCCGCTCTCGACCAGGTAGTCGGTCACCGAATGGGCGCGGCGCTCCGAGAGTTTCTGGTTGTAGGCATCGCTGCCGCGGCTGTCGGTGTGCCCGGTGACGCTCAGGCGTGCGCTCGGGGCTTCGGCCTTGAGGCGCGTGGCGATCTTGTCCAGGCGCAGTTTGTCGGCCGTGGTGAGCCTGGCCGAGTCGAACTCGAACAGCACATCGCGGATCACGATGACCTCTTCCTTGACCACCACGACTTCCTCGACCACCGCGACCGGCTCCGGCGGGCAGCCGTTGGCATCGACCTGAACGCCACGCGGGGTGCCCGGGCACTTGTCGCGGCTGTCCGGTACGCCATCACCGTCTTCGTCGCCGTCGCCATGGGCCCAGCAGTAACCGGCCGCCAGGCCGCCGCCGAGCAGCGCGCCCCAGCCGGCCCAGCTGGAGCTTTCGATGGCGCCCAGGGCGGCACCGCCAACGCCCCCGACGGCGGCACACTTCGGCCAGTCGGTTTTTTGCAAACCTGCACAACCAGTCAATACGCTGGTTAGCAGAACCAGAGGCAATGCTGTGCGAACTATGCTCATTTTGTCGCGTCTCCTAGGGGGAATCGGTGCAAAACCGATGCTCTGGGAGTAAAGACCGGTGATTCCATCTGCGCCAGCAATAAGCCATGGCGCTTTGCGCGTGCCTCTATGCCTTGCGTCCCGGGCCGGCTAGTCTTGACGCATTACCGAGGAGCTTCGATGACTGACCGTTTTTCTTCGCGCACGCCCCAGCAGGCCCTCGCCGCCCTGCTGGAGCACCATGCCCCGCAACGCCTGTTGCTGGTGGGCACGTCGTTTCCGGCACTGGAGGCCTTCGCCGCCGCGCACCCGCAGGCGCAGATCGCCGTGGCCCGCCCCGGCGCGCTGCCGGCCGAGCTTGCCGCGCAGCGTTTCGACCTGGCGGTGCTGGTGGACTGCCTGGAACACCTGAGCAACCAGCAGGGCCTGCAACTGCTCGGCGGCATTCGCAACCTCAACGCCAGCCGCGTGGCGGTGCTGGTCGACCTTGCGGCCAGCGGCTGGCGCGACACCGACTTCTACGCACTGGCGCTGCAGGACAGCGAGCGTTTTCAACGTGACGAGCAGGTATTGAACCTGTTCACCTATGATCTACGTGACTACAAACAGGTACCCGACTGGCTCAACGCCAAGTTCTGGGCCAACCCGCAAAATTTTGGAAAGTACTGGTGGTGATGCAATGAGTGTCTCGGTTTGCCCGTGCGGCAGCGGTAACCTGCTCGATGCCTGCTGCGGGCATTATCATGCCGGCCACCCGGCACCCGATGCACAGACGCTGATGCGCTCGCGCTACAGCGCCTATGTGCTGGGGCTGGTGGATTACCTGATCAAGACCACCCTGCCGGTGCAGCAGGCCGGGCTGGATCGCGCCGGCATTGCCGCCTGGAGCGCGCAAAGCACCTGGCTGGGCCTGGAGGTCGAGAGCGCCGAGGTGTTCGGCGGCCAGCCCGATCACGCGTTCGTCACCTTCACGGCGCGCTGGCACGACAACGACGGCGAGCACAGCCACCGCGAGCGCTCGGCCTTCGTGCACAACGGCGGGCACTGGTACTTCATCGACCCCACGGTGGGCCTCAAGGCCGGGCGCAACGACGCCTGCCCATGCGCCAGCGGGCAGAAGTTCAAGAAGTGCTGCGCCAGCTACATGAGCCATTAGTCATGACCACCTGCGCCCGTCGGCTGCTCATCGGCCTGCTGCTGATGAATCTGGCGGGCTGCGCCAGCTGGTGGGGCGGCAGCTACCAGGACCCCGGCGTGCACCTGGTGCGGGTCGAGACAGTAAAGGCGCGGCTGATGCAGCAGGAGTTCATCCTGCACTTTCGCATCGACAATCCCAACGACAGCACCCTGCAGGTGCGCAACCTGCATTACGCGGTGTACCTGGCCGACCTGTTGCTGGTCGAAGGCGACCACGGCCAGTGGTTTCGGGTGGACGCGCACAGTCGGCGCACCATCCAGGTACCGGTGCGTACCAACCTTTGGCGCCAGCTCAAACCCATCGCCAAGCTGCTCAAGCGCCCCGATCAGGCCATCCCCTATCGCCTGGAGGGTGAGCTGAGCACCGGATTATTCTTTGCCCACGACCTGCACTTGTTGCGCAAGGGTGAGATAATTCCCGCCGATCTCATTCCGGAGTAACCCTCGATGACCCAGCAACCCCACGTTCATGGCCCCGACTGCAATCACGATCATGACCATCACGCGCATGATCATGACCACGGCCATGTGCATGGCCCGCACTGCAACCATGCCCCTCAGGAACCTGCGCGCAATGCCCTGAAGGACGTTGGCCGCAACGACCCTTGCCCATGCGGCAACGGCAAGAAGTTCAAGAAGTGCCACGGGGCCTGATGCCTCCCCTGTGGGAGCGGGCCTGACCCGCTCCCACACACGTTGCGCCTCGACATCAAGCACAGTTCCAGCAGACGACCATCAAACGGAGCGTGACCATGATCGACCTGTATTACTGGACCACCCCCAACGGCCACAAGATCACCCTGTTTCTCGAAGAGACCGGCCTGCCCTACACCCTTCACCCGATCAACATCGGCAAGGGCGAGCAATTTGCCGAAGACTTTCTGAAAATCGCCCCCAACAACCGCATCCCGGCCATCGTCGACCACGACACCGCCGACGGCCAGCCGCTGTCGCTGTTCGAGTCCGGGGCCATCCTGCTCTACCTCGCCGAAAAAACCGGGCAGTTCATCCCCAAGGACCTGCGCGGCCGCCAGGAGGCCCTGCAATGGCTGTTCTGGCAAATGGGCGGCCTGGGCCCGATGGCCGGGCAGAACCACCACTTCAACCGCTTCGCCCCCGAGAAGATCCCCTACGCCATCAAGCGCTACGTGGACGAAACCGCGCGCCTGTACGGGGTACTGAACAAGCGCCTGGCCGACCGACCATTCGTCGCCGGCAACGACTACAGCATCGCCGACATGGCGATCTACCCGTGGATCGTTTCGCACACCTGGCAGCAGCAGAACCTGGACGACTTCCCGGCCCTCAAAGGCTGGTTCCAGCGCATCCAGGCACGCCCCGCCACACAGCGCGCCTACGCCCTGGTCGAGCAGATCAACCCGCCGCCAGCCTGAACCACGACAAGGCCGCGCGGTACTTTGAAAATAAAGCCCGCGCCCCCGCTTGCATGGCGTGATCGCGCTCACTAACGTAGCGCCTTTTAGCGCCATCCCCTGCAGGAGCCTTGCCCATGGCCTCGCCAGCCCTTTCCCCCGTTCTACCCCGGTTCGGCGTCGCCGCGACCCTGCTCGGGCTGCTCAGCCTGGGCGGTTGCCAACTGGGCAACCATCAGGACAGCGTCATCCCCACCAGCGGCGTGCAACCGCTCAAGGGGCTGGCACAGAACGTCTCGGTGCGGCGCAACGCCCTGGGCATGCCGCTGATCGAGAGCAGCAGCTTCCACGATGCGCTGTTCACCCTGGGCTATGTGCACGCGGGCGATCGCATCGGGCAGATGGTCGGCATGCGTCTGCTGGCCCAGGGGCGCCTGGCCGAGATGGCCGGCCCGGATGCGCTGGAGGTCGACCGCTTCATGCGCGCGGTCAACCTGAAAAAGAACGCCAGCGACCTCTACGCCGACGCCTCGCCGCGCCTCAAGCGCTTCTTCGAGGTGTACGCACGCGGGGTCAACGCCTACCTGTTCCGCTACCGCGACCGCCTGCCGGCCCCGCTGGCCCAGAGCGGCTACCGCCCCGAGTACTGGAAGCCTGAAGATTCGGCGCTGATCTTCAGCCTGTACAGCTTCAGCCAGTCGGTGAACCTGCAGGAAGAAATCGCCGCACTGACCCTGGCGCAGAAAGTCGGTGCCGACACACTGCCGTGGCTGCTGCCCAGCTACCCGGACGAACCGCTGGCCATGGCCGAAGCCGACAAGCTCAAGGGTTTGAACCCGGGCAGCCAGCTGCCGGGCCTGGCCACACTGAACAAGGTCAGCGAGCAACTGGCCGCGCTCAACCTGCTGGGCACCCCGGCGTCGAGCAACTGGGCCATCGCCCCGCAGCGCAGCCGCAGCGGCCGCAGCCTGCTGGCCAGCGACAGCCAGGGCGCCTGGGCCTTGAGCCCGGTGCAGGTACGTACCACCAAATACCAGGCCGCCGGCTTCAGCCTGGCCGGCCTGCCGTTCGTGCTGTCCGGCTTCAACGGCAAGCTGGCCTGGAGCAGCAGCGCGGCAATGGGCGACAACCAGGACCTGTACCTGGAAAAACTCAAGCGCGAAGGCAACCGCGTGCTCTATGAAGTCGACGGCCGCTGGCAGCCGGTGCAGGCGCGCAACGAGACCTACTTCGTCAAGGGCCAGCGCCCGCAACGCGAAACCCTGTACGAAACCCGCCACGGCGCCCTGCTGACCGGCACCCAGGGCAGCCTCGGCCTGGCCCTGAAGATGCCCGAACTCAAGGGCGACAAGAGCCTTGATGCGTTCTTCGACCTGTCGCGGGCACAGAGCGTCGAACGTGCCTTCGACGCCAGCCGCGAAATCGGCGCCGCCGCGCTGAACCTGGTGTTCGCCGACGCCGCCAACGTGGGCTGGCAGGTTACCGGCCGCTACCCCAACCGCCGCGAAGGCCAGGGCCTGCTGCCCTCCCCAGGTGCCGACGGGCGCTATGACTGGGATGGCTACGCCGACGCCATGCTCCACCCCTACGACCAGGACCCGCCGCAAGGCTGGCTGGGCAATGCCAACCAGCGCAGCATTCCCAAGGGCTATGGCCTGCAACTGTCCAACAGCTGGTACTACCCCGAGCGTGCCGAACGCCTGGCGCAGCTGGCCGGCAACGGCAAGCACGACAGCCGCAGCCTGATCGCCATGCAGTACGACCAGACCACCCTGTTCGCCGCCAAGCTCAAGGCCATGTTCGAAGCACCCGGCATGGCCCAGCCGCTCAAGCAGGCCATCGACGCCCTGCCCGCCGAGCAGAAGGCCCGCGCCCGCGAGGCCTACACCCGGCTGATGGCGTTCGACGGGCGCCTGAGCCCGCAATCGGCGGATGCCGCGGTGTACGAGCTGTTCCTGCAGCAAAGCGCCCGGCAGATCTTCCTCGATGAGCTGGGGCCCGAAACCAGCCCGAGCTGGCAGGCCTTCGTCGCCAATGCGCGGCTGTCGTACTCGGCCCAGGCCGATCACCTGCTGGGCCGCGACGACAGCCCGTTCTGGGACGACCGCAACAGCCCGGGCAAGCAGGACAAGCCGACGATCCTGGCGCGCAGCCTGGCCGCGGCCATCAGCGCCGGCGAAGCGCAGATGGGCACCGACCGCCGGGCCTGGCAATGGGGCAAGCTGCACCAGTACCACTGGCCCGTCAGCGCACCCTATGGCCTGGGCGACACGCTCAAGCGCGGCCCGCTGGCCACCGGCGGCGACCACACCACGCTCAACGCCTCGGCCTATGCCTGGGGCCAGGACTTCGATGCCCGCCTGGTGCCGTCGATGCGCATGGTGGTCGACTTCGGCCTGGCCGAGCCGCTGCAGGGGGTGAGCAGCAGCGGGCAGTCGGGCAACCCGGCCAGCGCGCATTTCGCCGACGGCCTGGATGCCTGGTTCAAGGGCAGCTACGTGACCTTCCCGATGCAGCCGCAGAACTTCGAACGCGCCTACGGCAGCAAGCGCCTGACCCTGGTGCCCGGCAAGTAACCCCTTCGGCTCGCCGTCGCCCTGGCGGCGAGCCCCTTTCTCACCCCGCGCTGATCCATATCAAAGTGCCACCCTCGTCCATCGGCTATAACCGGGTTTGTCTGATGACCCTATAAAAACGATTGCGGATACGTGCCTACAGGACCACCTGCGGCCGCATCCAAAGGACGATTGCGATGGCTTCTCTTGTATCGCGTCTGGCCATGCTTGGCTCGACGCTGCTGTTTGCGTACCCCGCGTCTGCCAGTGAGCCGCCCCCGGCAACGGCAGCCGAACGCGGCGCCTACATTGCCCGTCTGGGCGACTGCGTGGCCTGCCACACTGCCAAGGGCGGCGAGTTGATGGCCGGCGGCCTCGAACTGACCACGCCGATGGGCACCATCTACTCCAGCAACATCACCCCCGACAAGGTCACCGGCATCGGCCGCTACACCTTCGAGCAGTTCGACCGCGCCATGCGCGAAGGGGTGAACGCGGCCGGCACCAACCTGTACCCGGCCATGCCCTACCCCTCCTACGCGAAAATGACCGAAGGCGACATGCGCGACCTGTACGCCTACCTGATGGAGGACGTGAAGCCGGTCAACCAGCCCAACCTGGAAGCGGACATGAAGTTTCCGTTCAGCCAGCGCTGGGGCCTGTCGCTGTGGAACCTGGTGTTTCTCGACAAGCAGCCCTTCGTGGCCGACCCGGCCCGCAGCGACGAGCTCAACCGCGGCGCCTACCTGGTACAGGGCCTGGGCCACTGCGGCGCCTGCCATACCCCGCGCGGCGTGGCCTTCCAGGAAAAGGCCATGGACGACGCCGGCAGCGCCGGCCAGCACTTCCTGGCCGGCGAGACCGTGGAGCACTGGCGCGCCCTGAGCCTGCGCAACCTGTGGACGGTGGAAGACACCGTGCAGTTGCTCAAGACCGGGCAGAACCGCTTTGCCACGGTGTCGGGCAACATGGCCGAGGTGATCTCCCACAGTACCCAGCACTTCACCGACGCCGACCTCACCGCCATCGCGCGCTACCTCAAGTCGTTGCCGCCGGGCAAGGACGACCTGCCGATGCCGATGGTGGAACGAACCCCTGCCCCAGCGCCGGACAACCTGTTCACCACCCGCGGCGGGCTGGGCTACACGCAGTTCTGCAGCGACTGCCACCGCCCGGACGGCGCCGGCGTGGCGGGCATGTTCCCGCCACTGGCGCACAACCCCAGCGTGGCCTCGGCCAACCCGACCTCGCTGCTGCACATCACGCTGACCGGCTGGCAGACCGCCGAAACCGTCGCCCACCCGCGCGTGTACACCATGCCCGGGTTCTCGCGCCTGACCGACACCGAGATCGCCGAGATCCTCACGTTCGTGCGCAGCAGCTGGGGCAACGACGGCTCGGCGATCAGCGCAGCGCAGGTGGCCAAGCTGCGCCAGCAGCTCAAGCCCCAGGACCGCGACGCCTCGACCTTCGAGACCCCGCGCCTGGCCGACCTGCTGGCGGCCAGCAATGCCGATCAGGTGGTGCGCGGCATGCGCCTGCACCTGCAAACCCGTGACCTGCTGCCCGACAACGTCGGCAACGCGCTCAACTGCACCAGTTGCCACCTGAACGCCGGCACCGTGGCCGACGGTTCGCCGTTCGTCGGGGTATCGGCCTTCTTCCCCGGCTATGCGCCACGGGCGGGCAAGGTGATCACCCTGGAGGAGCGCATCAACGGCTGCTTCCGGCGCTCGATGAGCGGCTCGCCGCTGCCACCGCAAGGGGCCGACATGCAGGCGATGGTGGCGTACTTCGAGTGGATGAAGAACAACACCAAGCCCGAGGACAAGGTGCCAGGGCGCGGTGTAGGCAAGGTCGACCCGTCGATCAAGCCCGACCTGGACAACGGCAAGCAGGTGTATGCCCAGCAGTGCGCGGTGTGCCATGGCAACGACGGCGAAGGCCTGACCCGTGCCGACGGCACCTGGATCTTCCCGCCGCTGTGGGGCGAGCAGTCGTTCAACATCGGTGCCGGCATGGCGCGCACCTACACCGCGGCCGCCTTCGTCAAACGCAACATGCCGATCAGCATGCACGAGAAGTTCCCGCTCGGCCAGGGCGGCTTGTCCGACCAGGACGCGGTGGACGTGGCGGCCTGGTTCTCCAGCCAGCCACGCCCGGACTTCCCCGACAAGGTCAAGGACTGGCCCAACGGCGGGCGCCCGGTAGACGCGCGCTACTGAAGCAGCCCCCCTGCAGCGTCGCCGGCAGCACGCCGGCGACGCTTTCGGATCGAACTTCACCGGCCCGGCCGCGCTCCTAGGTTAAACCCCCAGCGCAGCGGCCTTGGCATGGACCTGGTGATTGCACGACCCGAAGGATTGTATTGCCCACCCGGGGATTTCTACATCGACCCGTGGCGCCCCGTTGAACGTGCGGTGATCACCCACGGCCATGGCGACCACGCCCGCAACGGCAACCGCCACTACCTCACCGCCAGCCCCGGCGCGGGCATCCTGCGCAGCCGCCTGGGCGCCGACATCAACCTGCAGACCCTCGACTACGGCCAGCGCCTGGACCACGGCGGGGTGGCCCTGAGCTTGCACCCGGCCGGCCATGTGCTGGGCTCGGCCCAGGTGCGCCTGGAGTATCGCGGCGAGGTGTGGGTGGCGTCCGGCGACTACAAGGTCGAACCCGATGGCACCTGCGCACCGTTCGAACCGGTGCGCTGCCACACCTTCATCACCGAGTCGACCTTCGGCCTGCCGATCTACCGCTGGGAGCCCCAGCAGCAGATCTTCGACCAGATCAATGCGTGGTGGCGCGAGAACATCACACTGGGCAAGGCCAGCGTGCTGTTCTGCTATTCGTTCGGCAAGGCGCAGCGCATCCTGCATGGCCTGGACCCGAGCCTGGGGCCGATCCTGGTGCATGGCGCGGTCGAGCCGCTGAACCGGGTATACCGCGAAGCGGGTGTCGCCCTGCCCGCCACGCTGCATGCCAGCGAGATGGACAAGCACGACCCACGCATGCGCCAGGCGCTGATCCTGGCCCCGCCCTCGGCGGCCGGCAGCAGCTGGATGCGCCGCTTCGGCGACTACAGCGACGCCTTCGCCAGCGGCTGGATGCGCCTGCGCGGCACCCGGCGCCGGCGCGGGGTGGACCGCGGCTTCGTGCTCTCCGACCACGCCGACTGGCCCGGCCTGCTATGGGCCATCGAACAGACCGGGGCGCAGCGGGTGATGGTGACCCACGGCTCGGTGGCCGTGCTGGTGCGCTACCTGTGCGAGCGCGGGCTGGATGCCCAGGCGTTCGTCACCGAATACGGTGACGAGGATGAAGGCGCCCCGACCGAGGCCAGCGCATGAAGGCCTTCGCCGAACTCTACGGCCAGCTCGACGCCACCACCTCGAGCAACGCCAAGCGCGATGCACTGGTGCGCTACTTCGCCAGCGCCAGCCCCGCAGACGCCGCCTGGGCGGTGTACTTCCTGGCCGGCGGGCGGCCGCGCCAGCTGGTGCCCACACGGCTGCTGCGCGAACTGGCAATCAGCCTGTCGGGTTTGCCCGACTGGTTGTTCGAGGAGAGCTACCAGGCCGTGGGCGACCTGGCCGAGACCTTTTCGCTGCTGCTGCCCGAAGCCGCCCACAGCAGCGACGCGGGCCTGGCCTACTGGGTCGAGGATTGCCTGCTGCCGCTGCGCGGACTGCCGCCCGAAACCCTGGCGCAGCGCCTGCCGCCCCTGTGGGCA
This sequence comes from Pseudomonas sp. MF6396, assembly GCF_002018915.1. Taxonomy (NCBI): domain Bacteria; kingdom Pseudomonadati; phylum Pseudomonadota; class Gammaproteobacteria; order Pseudomonadales; family Pseudomonadaceae; genus Pseudomonas; species Pseudomonas sp. MF6396. The sequence continues at coordinate 56,173 of NZ_MVOK01000011.1, forward strand.
CAGCTCGACCGGCAGAGCCTGCTGGTGTGCCTGAAGCTGGTCACCGGCAGCTTTCGCGTCGGCGTGTCGAAGCTGCTGGTCACCCGCGCCCTGGCGCAACTGGCCGACATCGACAGCAAGCGCGTGGCTCAGCGCCTGGTGGGCTACACCGACCTGTCGCACCGCCCCACGGCCCAGGGCTACCTCAAGCTGATCGCGGCCGAGTCCGAAGACGAACATGCCCAGCGCGGCGGCCAGCCGTACCCGTTCTTTCTGGCCCATGCGCTGCAACAGCCGGTGGACCAGTTCGACGCCCTGCTCGGCCCGCCCCAGGCCTGGCAGGCGGAATGGAAGTGGGACGGCATCCGTGCGCAGGTGGTCAAACGCGAGGGCCAGTTGTGGGTGTGGTCACGCGGCGAGGAGCTGCTGACCGAGCGCTTCCCCGAACTGCAGGCGCTGGCCGCCGTGCTGCCCGATGGCTGCGTGGTGGACGGCGAGATCGTGGTGTGGCGCGACGGCGTGCAACCCTTCGCCCTGCTGCAGCAGCGCATCGGGCGCAAGACCCTGGGCAAGAAGATCCTGGCCGATGCGCCAGTGGTGCTGTTGGGCTACGACCTGCTCGAATGGCAGGGCGCCGACTGGCGCAGCCGCCCGCAGGCCGAGCGCCGGGCGCAGCTGGAGGCGCTGGTTCAGACCACTGCGCACCCGGCGCTGCGCCTGTCGCCGGTGCTGCAGGGCGACACCTGGGCCGAGCTTGCCGCCCAGCGCGAGGCATCGCGCAGCCTGGGGGTCGAGGGCCTGATGCTCAAGGCCCGCGACGCCCTGTACGGGGTGGGCCGCACCAAGGACATGGGGGTGTGGTGGAAGTGGAAAATCGACCCGTTCAGCGTGGACGCGGTGCTGATCTATGCCCAGCGCGGACATGGCCGGCGCGCCAGCCTGTACAGCGACTACACCTTTGCGGTGTGGGACGCCCCCGCCGGCAGCCCGCAGCGCAGCCTTGTGCCCTTTGCCAAGGCGTATTCAGGGCTCAGCGACGAAGAGATGCGCAAGGTTGATGCAATCATCCGCAAGACCACCGTGGAAACCTTCGGGCCGGTACGCAGCGTGACCCCGACGCTGGTGTTCGAACTCGGCTTCGAAGGCATCGCACTGTCCAAACGCCACAAGAGCGGGATTGCGGTGCGCTTCCCGCGGATGCTGCGCTGGCGCCTGGACAAACCGGTGGACGAAGCGGACGACCTGGCCACGTTGCAGTCGCTGCTGGGGTAAGCGAAACGCAGCAATTGGGACTATGGTGCGGAAATTGCTGTGAGCTTGATGTCGAGCGGCCAGCGGTAACGCTGCGCAGCCACCCATCATTTGCGCTTGAAGGACCACACCATGAAAAAAGCTCTGCTGACGCTGTCTGCTCTGGCGCTGTGCCTGGCTGCGGGCAACACCCTGGCCAAGGACTACAAGGAACTGCGCTTCGGCGTCGATCCCTCCTACGCCCCTTTCGAGTCCAAGGCCGCCGACGGCAGCCTGGTGGGCTTCGATATCGACCTGGGCAACGCAATCTGCGCCGAGCTCAAGGTCAAGTGCAGGTGGGTCGAGAGCGACTTCGACGGCATGGTTCCGGGCCTCAAGGCCAACAAGTTCGACGGCGTGATCTCGTCCATGACGGTGACCCCGGCGCGGGAGAAGGTCATCGACTTCTCTGACGAGCTGTTCTCCGGGCCTACCGCACTGGTGTTCAAAAAAGGTGCAGGCATGAGCGCCGACCCGGCCTCGCTCAAGGGCAAGACCGTCGGCTATGAGCAGGGCACCATCCAGGAAGCCTATGCCAAGGCCGTGCTGGACAAGGCCGGGGTCAAGACCCAGGCCTACCAGAACCAGGACCAGGTGTATGCCGACCTGATTTCGGGACGCCTGGACGCCTCGATCCAGGACATGCTGCAGGCCGAACTGGGCTTTCTGAAATCGCCACAAGGCGCGGGCTACGAAGTGAGCCAACCGGTGGACAGCGAATTGCTGCCGTCGAAGACGGCGGTGGGCATTAAGAAAGGTAACAGCGAGCTGAAGGCCCTGCTGAACAAAGGTATCAAAGCGTTACACGATGATGGCACCTATGCCGACATCCAGAAGAAGCACTTTGGTGATCTGAACCTGTACAGCGGCAAGTAGGGCCGGCCTCTTCGCCGGCAAGGCCGGCTCCTACACGGGTTCGCGGTGCGTGCAAGAGCTGACGCACCGCGTACCCAAGGTCCCACCCGCACAGGCTCGCCCCATGCTTGACGACCTCCTGCAACACCTGGGCCTTGGCCCCTTCAGCCTCAGGGGCTTCGGCCCGCTGCTGCTGCAAGGCACCTGGATGACCCTGCAACTGTCCTTCATGTCGCTGCTGGTCAGCGTCGGCCTGGGCCTGCTCGGCGCCAGCGCCAAGCTCTCCGCGCTGCCGCTGCTACGCATCCCCGCGCAGCTCTACACCACGCTGATCCGCGGGGTGCCCGACCTGGTGCTGATGCTGTTGATCTTCTACAGCCTGCAGACCGGGCTCACCAGCCTGACCGACGCCATGGAGTGGGACTACATCGAGATCAACCCCTTCGCTGCCGGGGTCATCACCCTGGGCTTCATCTACGGTGCCTATTTCACCGAGACCTTTCGCGGCGCGATCCTCGCGGTGCCGCGCGGCCAGGTCGAAGCGGCCACCGCCTATGGCCTCAAGCGCTTTCAGCGATTTCGCTTCGTGGTGTTCCCGCAGATGATGCGCTTCGCCCTGCCGGGCATCGGCAACAACTGGATGGTGATGCTCAAGGCCACCGCGCTGGTGTCGATCATCGGCCTGGCCGACCTGGTCAAGGCCGCCCAGGATGCCGGCAAGAGCAGCTACCAGCTGTTCTACTTTCTGGTGGTGGCGGCCTTCATCTACCTGCTGATCACCAGCGCCTCGAACGTGGCCCTGCGCTGGCTCGAACGGCGCTACAACGTCGGCACCCGGGAGGCACTGCGATGATCGAGCTGCTGCAGGAATACTGGCGCGCGTTTCTCTATACCGACGGCACCCACATCACCGGGCTGGCGATGACGATGTGGCTGCTCAGCGCCTCGCTGCTGATCGGCTTCGTGGTGTCGATCCCGCTGTCGATTGCACGGGTGTCACGGCGCCTGTGGGTGCGCTGGCCAGTGCAGTTCTACACCTACCTGTTTCGCGGCACGCCGCTGTATATCCAGTTGCTGATCTGCTACACCGGCATCTACAGCCTGGAGGTGGTGCGCGGGCAACCGCTGCTCGACAGCTTCTTTCGCGACGCCATGAACTGCACCATCCTGGCCTTTGCCCTGAACACCTGCGCCTACACCACCGAGATCTTCGCCGGCGCCATCCGCAGCATGCACCACGGTGAAGTCGAGGCAGCCAGGGCCTACGGCCTGCGCGGCTGGAAACTTTATGCTTATATCATCATGCCGTCCGCGTTGCGCCGCTCGCTGCCGTACTACAGCAATGAGGTGATCCTGATGCTGCACTCGACCACCGTGGCCTTCACCGCCACCGTGCCGGACATCCTCAAGGTCGCCCGCGACGCCAACTCGGCCACCTTTCTGACCTTTCAGTCGTTCGGTACGGCCGCCATCATCTACCTGTGCGTGACCTTCGCACTGGTGGGCCTGTTCCGCCTGGCCGAACGACGCTGGCTGGCCTTCCTCGGCCCCGCACACTAGGACCGTTCATGCACCACAAGACCCACGACATCCTGGCCCCGGTGCCGGGGATTTGCCGCCAGATCCACAGCTTCCACTTCGGCCCGCGCGGTGCCGGCAAGGTCTATATCCAGGCTTCGCTGCATGCCGACGAGCTGCCCGGCATGCTGGTGGCCTGGCACCTCAAGCAACGCCTGGGCGAATTGCAGAGCCAGGGCCGCCTGCGCCACGAGATCGTGCTGGTGCCCATCGCCAACCCGGTGGGCCTGGAACAGGTGCTGATGGACGTGCCCCTGGGGCGTTTCGAGCTGCAGAGCGGCGAGAACTTCAACCGCCACTTCGTCGACCTGAGCGACACCATCGGTGACCAGATCGAGGCGCACCTGACCCAGGACCCGCGGCACAACGTCGAGCTGATTCGCGAGTGCATGCGCCGGGCGCTGGACGCGCAGCCCGCCGCCACCCCGCTGCAATCCCAGCGCCTGGTACTGCAACGCCTGGCCTGCGATGCCGACATGGTGCTGGACCTGCACTGCGACTTCGAGGCCGTCGCGCACCTGTACACCACCCCGGAAGCCTGGCCCCGGGTCGAGGCGCTGTCGCGCTATCTCGGGGCCCAGGCCAGCCTGCTGGCCACCGATTCGGGCGGGCAGTCGTTCGATGAGTGTTTCACCCTGGTGTGGTGGCAACTGCAGCAACGCTTTGCCAAGCAGTTCCCCATCCCCCAGGGCAGCTTTTCGGTGACGGTGGAGCTGCGCGGTCAGGGCGATGTGAGCCACCCGCTGGCCAGCACCGACTGCGAGGCGATCCTGAACTACCTGACCCGTTTCGGTGCCATCGAAGGCGAAGCCGCCCCCTTGCCGCCCCTGCCCTACCCGGCCACACCGCTGGCGGCGGTCGAACCGGTGGCCACGCCGCTGGGCGGCCTGCTGGTGTTTCATGTCACCCCGGGCCAGCCGGTGCAGGCCGGGCAACTGATCGCCGAGGTGATCGACCCGCTCAGCGACCGCGTGACCCCGGTATACAACCAGCAGGCCGGGCTGCTGTATGCCCGCTCGCTGCGACGCATGGCCACCGCTGGCATGGTGATTGCGCATGTGGCGGGCAACCAGCCGTACCGCAGCGGCTACCTGTTATCGCCATGAGGGGCCGTGCATGTACAAACTGACCATCGAAGGCCTGCACAAGCGCTACGGCGAGCACCATGTGCTCAAGGGCGTTTCACTGCAGGCCAGCACCGGCGACGTGATCAGCCTGATCGGCGCCAGTGGCTCGGGCAAGAGCACCTTTCTGCGCTGCATCAATTTTCTCGAACAGCCCGACGAGGGCAGCATGACCCTGGACGGCCAGCCGGTGCGCATGGTGCACGACCGCCACGGCCTGCGCGTGGCCGATGCCGACGAGCTGCAGCGTATCCGCACGCGCCTGGCCATGGTGTTCCAGCATTTCAACCTGTGGAGCCACCTGAGCGTGCTGGAGAACATCAGCATGGCGCCGCGCCGGGTGCTGGGGGTAAGCCGGCACGAGGCCGAGGAACGGGCACGTGCCTACCTGGACAAGGTAGGCCTGGCGCCCCGGGTGGCAGACCAGTACCCGGCGTTCCTGTCCGGTGGCCAGCAGCAGCGGGTGGCGATCGCGCGGGCGCTGGCAATGGAGCCGGAGGTGATGCTGTTCGACGAGCCGACTTCGGCGCTGGACCCGGAGCTGGTGGGGGAAGTGCTGCGGGTGATCCAGGGGCTGGCCGAGGAAGGCCGCACCATGATCATGGTGACCCACGAAATGAGCTTTGCACGGCAGGTATCGAGCCAGGTGCTGTTCCTGCATCAGGGGCTGGTGGAGGAACAGGGCGCACCGGCCGATGTGCTGGGCAACCCCAGGAGCGAGCGGCTGCGCCAGTTCCTGAGTGGCAACCTCAAATAACCCGACGATTGTCACCCGCTAAAACTAATGCCGGGCATTGATGGTCTGTGAAGACACACCCACTGCCCATAAGCGGCCCCGGCATGCGTAAACCGTCCGACCTTGCTGGCCCCTGGTTTGCCACCCGTGGCTGGAAGCCCTTCGCCTTTCAGAAGCGCGTGTGGGCCGCCGTCGCCCGCGGCGAATCCGGGTTGCTGCATGCCAGCACCGGCGCCGGCAAAACCTACGCCCTGTGGCTGGCCGCGCTGCAACACCTCCATGCCCAGGACACGCCACGCGCCAAGCACCCGGCACCGCTGCAAGTGCTGTGGATCACCCCCATGCGCGCCCTGGCCGCCGATACCGCGCGGGCCTTGCAGGCGCCACTGGACGCGTTGCAGATTCACTGGAGCCTGGGCGTGCGCAGCGGCGACACCTCCAGCGCCGAGCGTGCCCGCCAGAGCCGGCGCCTGCCCAGCGCCCTGATCACCACCCCCGAAAGCCTGACCCTGCTGCTGACCCGCGATGCGGCGCAGAGCGAGTTCGCCAGCCTGCGCCTGGTGGTGGTGGACGAATGGCACGAGCTGCTCGGCAACAAGCGCGGTGTACAACTGCAACTGGCCCTGGCGCGCCTGCGCCGCTGGCACCCGGGCCTGATCGTATGGGGCATCTCGGCCACCCTGGGCAACCTGGAGCATGCCCGCGACGTGCTGCTGCCCGAGGGCGGTTGCCTGGTGCAAGGCCGCCAGGACAAGCGCATCGAGGTCGATACCCTGCTGCCAGAAGCCATCGAGCGCTTCCCCTGGGCCGGGCACATGGGGCTCAAGATGCTCGCGCAGGTGCGCGATGAGGTGGCGCGCAGCAGCAGTTGCCTGGTGTTCACCAACACCCGCGCCCAGGCCGAGCTGTGGTATCAGGCGCTGCTGGAGGCGCGCGCCGACTGGGCCGGCATCATTGCCCTGCATCACGCCTCGCTGGCCCGCGAAACCCGCAACTGGGTCGAGCAGAGCCTGAAACAGGGCCAGCTCAAGGCAGTGGTATGTACCTCAAGCCTCGACCTGGGGGTGGATTTTCTGCCCGTCGAACGGGTGTTGCAGATCGGCTCGGCCAAGGGCGTGGCGCGTCTGATGCAGCGCGCCGGGCGCTCGGGGCACGCGCCGGGCCGCCCTTCGCGGGTGACCCTGGTGCCAACCCACAGCCTGGAGCTGGTGGAGGCCGCCGCCGCCCGCGAGGCCGTGGCAGCACGTCAGATAGAGGCAAGGCGCTCTCCGGCGCTGTGCATGGATGTGCTGGTGCAGCACCTGGTGAGCATGGCCCTGGGGGCCGGGTTTCGCCCCGCGCAACTGCTCGAGGAAGTGCGCAGCACCTGGGCCTATCGGCACCTGCGCGACGAACAGTGGCAATGGGCGCTGGAATTCGTGCGCAACGGCGGTGCCTCGCTGGGCGCCTACCCTGACTATCACCGGGTCATCGAAGCGCCGGACGGGGTATGGCGGGTGGCCAACGCGCGCCTGGCGCGTCGCCACCGCATGGGCATCGGCACCATCGTCAGCGATGCGAGCATCCAGCTGAAGTTCTGGAGCAAGGGAGGCGGCGGGCGCAACCTGGGCAGTGTCGAGGAGGCCTTCGTTGCCCGCCTGCGCCCGGGCGATGCCTTCCTGTTCGCCGGGCGCACGCTGGAGCTGGTGCGCATCGACAACATGACCGCCTATGTGCGTCGCAGCACCGCACGCAAACCTGCCGTACCACGCTGGAACGGCGGGCGCATGCCGCTTTCCAGCGAGCTGGCCAGGGCCGTGGTCGAGCAGCTCGACAGCGCCGCGCACGGTCGCTACCACGGGCCGGCCATGCAGGCGGTCAAGCCATTGCTGGAGCTGCAGCGGCGCTGGTCGGTGATCCCCACCCACGACATGCTGCTGGCCGAGACCTGGACCTCGCGTCAGGGCTGCCATCTGTTTCTCTATCCATTTGCCGGGCGCACCACCCACCTTGGGCTGGCCAGCCTGCTGGCGTGGCGCTACAGCCGCAGCCAGCCGGCGAGTTTCTCGATTGCGGTGAACGACTATGGCCTGGAACTGCTGTGCCCTGGCGAAGTGCCGTGGGCGGCCATGCTGCCGGACCTGCTGAGCCCCGATGAACTGCTCGAGGACGTGCTGGCCAGCCTGAATGCCGGCGAAATGGTCATGCGCCGTTTTCGCGAAATCGCGCAGATCTCCGGGCTGGTGTTCGGCGGCTACCCCGGCTCGCACAAGAGCACCCGGCAGATCCAGGCGTCCAGCGGCCTGTTCTTCGAGGTGTTCCGCCAGCACGACGCGGGCAACCTGCTGCTGGGCCAGGCCCGTGACGAGGTGCTGAACGCAGAGCTTGAGATCGACCGGCTGGCGCAGGTACTGAGCCGGCTGGGCGGTTTGCGCCTGCATCTGCAGCCGCTTGCGCGCCCGGGCCCGCTGGCCTTTCCGCTGCTGGTGGAAGGCATGCGCGAAACCCTGAGCACGGAAAAGCTCGCCGACCGCATCGCCCGCATGGTCGCCGACCTGGAAAAGGCCGCGAGCCGGGAGCGCTGAATGAGTCACTGCCTGAACATCGACGTACACGGCGAGCAGCTCTGGCTGCTGGGGGACAAGGCGCTGTACTGGCCGGCGCGCAGGGTGATGCTGGTGGCCGATGTGCATATCGGCAAGGCGGCGGCATTTCGCGCCCAGCACCTGCCCGTGCCCCGCGGCACCACGCAATCGACCCTGCAACGCCTGGACCGGCTGCTGACCAGCTACCCGTGCGAAGAGCTGATCGTGCTGGGCGACTTTCTGCACGCACGCACCGGCCGCGCCGCGGCCACGCTGGAACGCGTGCGGCAATGGCGGGAGGAGCACGCCCGGCTGAAGATCACGCTGATACGCGGCAACCACGACCTGCATGCCGGCGACCCGCCCGAAGGGCTGCGCATCGACGTGCTGGACGGCCCGCTGCTGCTGGGGCCGTTCGCCTTGCAGCACGAGCCCGAGCCCCATGCCACGCACCTGGTGCTGGCCGGCCACGTACACCCGGTGTATGTGCTGCGGGGGCGCGCGCGGCAACGCCTGCGCCTGCCCTGCTTCGTGATCGGCGAACGGCTCGGCCTGCTGCCGGCCTTCGGGGACTTCACCGGCGGCTGGGCAGTGCAGCCTCAGCCGGGTGAGCGCGTGTACCTGACGGCAGACGCGCAGGTATGGCCGGTCAAGCCCTAGGCTCAGGCAACCGGTGCCGGTGGCGGTTCATCAGGGAGTGTGGGTTCACCCGGTTCCATCGGCGGGTTATCGCCTGGCTGCGCCGGCGACGGGGTGTCCGGGCCAGGCTGGCCGGGGACGCCACCGGCCTGCATCAGTGGCGGCTGCGCAAGCAATGACCAGGCCACCAGCCCGATCTGATTGGGCTGCAGCACGGCAAGTTTGGCGCTGATTGAAGGGTCGAGTTTCATAGGCGGCTCCTGAGCGAAGTCCGACACGCCTCCTGGCGTGCCGGGACGGTTCATCTGCTTGGAGTGCCTTGCCGGCGAGTAATTCCCTCGCTTCGTCGGCTCAGGTGCGCGGCAGGGTCACACCGCGCTGGCCCTGGTACTTGCCGCCGCGGTCCTTATAGGACACTTCGCACTCTTCGTCGGACTCCAGAAACAGCATCTGCGCCACGCCTTCGTTGGCGTAGATCTTGGCCGGCAGGGTGGTGGTGTTGGAGAACTCCAGGGTCACGTGGCCTTCCCACTCCGGCTCGAGCGGGGTGACGTTGACGATGATGCCGCAACGGGCATAGGTGCTCTTGCCCAGGCAGATGGTGAGCACGTTGCGCGGGATGCGGAAGTACTCGACGGTGCGCGCCAGGGCGAAGGAGTTGGGCGGGATGATGCACACGTCGCTCTTGACGTCGACGAAGCTGCCGGCGTCGAAGTTTTTCGGATCGACGGTGGCCGAATTGATGTTGGTGAACACCTTGAACTCGTCGGCGCAGCGCACGTCGTAGCCGTAGCTGGAGACGCCGAAGGAGATCAGCCGGTTGTCGCTTTCGCCGCGTACCTGACGCTCGACGAAGGGCTCGATCATGCCGTGTTCCTGCGCCATGCGGCGAATCCACTTGTCCGATTTGATGCTCATGGCGGGTGTCCTGAAATAGCGTGGTGAAGAAATTCTGTGGGGCATCTTACCGGGCCCGGCGCCGGGTTCAAAGTTCCGTGCGGTGTTGGCGGCAAGATCCGCGTCATACGGGGCCTGCGCGGGGTATCGCGGCGCCGTCAGTCTTGAATTGCACGAAAGCTGAACAAGACCATTGGCACGTTCTGGAAAAAGGGTTATGGTGACGCCACTGTGCTGCACGTGTCACTGAGAATCTCTACCTGATGCAAGATCTCGATCAACCCATCTTCATGAATTTTCTGCCTCTTTGCACTCAGTCTCGGCCAGGGCGTTTCCTGAGCCGTAATTAACTTTGTCCAAGGAGACAGACCATGTCCAATCGCCAAACCGGTACCGTTAAGTGGTTCAACGATGAAAAAGGCTTCGGCTTCATCACCCCACAATCCGGTGACGACCTGTTCGTACACTTCAAAGCCATTCAAGCTGACGGCTTCAAAAGCCTGAAAGAAGGCCAGCAGGTCTCTTTCGTCGCTACCCGCGGCCAGAAAGGCATGCAAGCTGAAGAAGTACAAGTTATCTAACTTGCGCTTCACTGCTTGAAAAAAGCCCTGCCCTCACCGGCGGGGCTTTTTTTTGCCTTGCCGGTGGGGCTGCCCGTAGGAGCCGGCGTTGCCGGCGAAGGCAACACCGCAGTACCTGCCTGGTGATGCAGTGGGCCCTTCGCCGGCAACGCCGGCTCCTACATAGGCGAGGGTATCGACTCAGTCTTCGCTGATGGTGATATTGGGCATCGCCGGCGCCGCCGCTTCCTGCAGCACGATGCGCGCCCCCACCTGCCGTGCCAGTTCCTGGTACACCATGGCAATCTGGCTTTCAGGCTCGGCAATCGCGGTCGGCTTGCCGCTGTCGGCCTGCTCGCGAATCAGCATCGACAGGGGCAGCGAAGCCAGCAGCTCCACACCGTACTGCGCCGCCAGCTTCTCGCCACCACCTTCACCGAACAGGTGCTCGGCATGCCCGCAGTTCGAGCAGATATGCACGGCCATGTTCTCGACCACGCCCAGCACCGGGATATTCACCTTGCGGAACATCTCCACACCCTTTTTCGCGTCCAGCAGCGCAAGGTCCTGCGGCGTGGTCACGATCACCGAACCAGCCACCGGCACCTTCTGCGCCAGGGTCAGCTGGATGTCGCCGGTGCCCGGCGGCATGTCGATCACCAGGTAGTCGAGGTTGTCCCAGGCGGTCTGGGTCACCAGTTGCAGCAACGCACCGGAGACCATCGGGCCACGCCATACCATCGGCGTGTTGTCGTCGGTGAGAAACGCCATCGACATGACTTCCACGCCATGCGCACGCAACGGCACGAACCACTTCTGGTCGCGGATCTGCGGCCGGGTCCCTTCGGCGATACCGAACATCACGCCCTGGCTGGGGCCATAGATGTCGGCATCCAGGATACCCACCCGCGCCCCTTCACGGGCCAGGGCCAGGGCCAGGTTGGCGGCGGTGGTGGACTTGCCCACACCGCCCTTGCCCGAGGCAACGGCCACGATGTTCTTGACGTTGGCCAGGCCCGGAATCTGCGCCTGGGCCTTGTGCGCGGCGATCACACAGGTGATCTCGACCTGTGCCGAGGCCACGCCCTCGATCCCCTCGACGGCGGTCTGCAGCACCTGGGCCCAGCCGTTCTTGAACAGGCCGGCGGCATAGCCCAGCTCCAGGGCCACGCTGACCCGGTCGCCCTGGATATCGATGCTGCGCACACACCCGGCGCTGACCGGGTCCTGGTTCAGGTAAGGGTCGGTGTATTGGCGAAGGACGGTTTCAACCGCTGCGCGAGTGACGGCGCTCATGGAGACTCCCGATAAAAGACTGAATGAAACAGGTCGCTATGCTAACCCGTGAAACAACGGCAGATACGTCCATGGGGTGAAATATATTTCCCATCGTTTTATAGTGGCCGATCACCGTTCATACCCTGTAGCCGAAAGTAGCCGAGCCCCCATGTCCGAGCCACGCCAGATTCTCGTCACCAGCGCCCTGCCCTATGCCAACGGGTCGATCCACCTTGGCCACATGCTCGAGTACGTTCAGACAGACATGTGGGTGCGCTTCCAGAAGTACCGCGGCAACCAGTGCACCTACGTGTGCGCCGACGACGCGCACGGTTCGGCGATCATGCTGCGCGCCGAGAAAGAAGGCATTACCCCCGAGCAACTGATCGCGAACGTGCAGGCCGAGCACTGCGGCGACTTTGCCGACTTTCTGGTGGAGTTCGACAACTATCATTCGACCCACGCCGACGAAAACCGCGAGCTGTCGAGCCAGATCTACCTGAAACTGCGTGACGCCGGGCATATCGCCACGCGCTCGGTCACCCAGTATTTCGACCCCGACAAGCAGATGTTCCTGGCCGACCGCTTCATCAAGGGCACCTGCCCCAAATGCGCGGCCGACGACCAGTATGGCGACAACTGCGAAAAATGCGGCGCCACCTACGCGCCGACCGAACTGAAGAACCCCAAGTCGGCCATCTCCGGCGCCACCCCGGTGCTCAGGGACTCCCAGCACTTCTTCTTCAAGCTGCCCGACTTCCAGGCCATGCTGCAGCAGTGGACCCGCAGCGGCACACTGCAGGACGCCGTGGCCAACAAGTTGGCCGAATGGCTGGATTCCGGCCTGCAGGAATGGGACATCTCCCGTGATGCGCCGTACTTCGGCTTCGAGATCCCGGGCGAGCCGGGCAAGTACTTCTATGTGTGGCTGGACGCGCCGATCGGCTACATGGCCAGCTTCAAGAACCTGTGCGACCGCACGCCGGAACTGGACTTCGACGCCTACTGGAAAAAAGATTCCAGCGCCGAGCTGTACCACTTCATCGGCAAGGACATCGTCAACTTCCATGCGCTGTTCTGGCCGGCCATGCTCGAAGGCGCCGGCTACCGCAAGCCGACCGCAATCAACGTGCACGGCTACCTGACGGTCAACGGCCAGAAGATGTCCAAGTCCCGTGGCACCTTCATCAAGGCGCGCACCTACCTCGACCACCTGTCGCCGGAATACCTGCGCTACTACTACGCGGCCAAGCTGGGCCGTGGCGTGGATGACCTGGACCTGAACCTGGAAGACTTCGTGCAGAAGGTCAACTCGGACCTGATCGGCAAGGTGGTCAACATCGCCAGCCGCTGCGCAGGGTTCATCCACAAGGGCAACGGCGGCGTGATGGTGGCCGGCGACGCCGCACCGGAGCTGACCGAGGCCTTCCTGGCTGCGGCACCGGGTATCGCCGACGCCTACGAAGGCCGCGACTTCGCCCGTGCGATGCGCGAAATCATGGGCCTGGCCGACCGCGCCAACGCCTGGATCGCCGACAAGGCCCCGTGGTCGCTGGCCAAGCAGGAAGGCAAGCAGGACGAAGTGCAGGCCGTGTGCGCCCAGGGCATCAACCTGTTCCGCCAGCTGGTGATCTTCCTCAAGCCGGTGCTGCCGCAACTGGCCAGCGATGCCGAGGCGTTCCTGAACGTCGCGCCGCTGACCTGGAACGACCACCAGAGCCGTCTCGAGAACCACCAGCTGAACCCGTTCAAGGCATTGATGACCCGCATCGACCCGGTCAAGGTGCAAGCCATGGTCGACGCTTCCAAGCAGGACCTGGCCGCCAGCCAGACCAGCGTGGTCACCGGCAACGGCGAACTGACCAAGGACCCATTGGCGGCTGAGATCGACTTCGACACCTTTGCCGCCGTCGACCTGCGGGTAGCGCTGATTCTCAAGGCCGAAGCCGTGGAAGGGGCCGACAAGCTGCTGCGCCTGACCCTGGACATCGGTGACGAGCAGCGCAACGTGTTCTCCGGCATCAAGTCCGCCTACCCGGACCCGAGCAAGCTGGAAGGTCGTCTGACCATGATGATCGCCAACCTCAAGCCACGCAAAATGCGCTTTGGCGTGAGCGAGGGGATGGTCATGGCCGCAGGCCCTGGCGGCGAGGAGATTTACCTGCTCAGCCCTGACAGCGGCGCCAAGCCGGGTCAGCGCATCAAGTAAGTGCCACGCCCCGACCCTGACCGGCCGGGGCGTTCTCATTGCACCGTGATTGCCGGATAATGGCGCACAGCCTCTTGCCTGTGGCGCGCCCATGACCGAATTGCTCCTTACCCTTATCAGCGCTGCGCTGGTCAACAACCTCGTGTTGCACCAGGCCCTCGCGCTCGACCCGCTGCTGCAGCCCGTCGAGCCGGCGTCACGTCGCCGGGTGCTCGCACTGGGGTTGGCGACGCTGGTGCTGATGGTGCTGGCGGTCGTACCGGGGCAGTTGCTTTACCGCTACGGGTTGCGCCCGCTGCAACTGGAGTACCTGCGCCTGTTCGTGTTCCTGCCGCTGTGCGTTCTGCTGGCAGCGCCGGTGCTGAACCGGTTGCAACGCCAACTGCCACACTGGCCGTTCACCGGCCTCAAACCCTTGCTGCTGGGCAATGCCGCCGTCCTGGGCCTTGCCCTGCAAGCCAGCGATGCCACGCTCGACCCGTTCGCCACCCTGGCCCTGAGCCTGGGCGGCGGCCTGGGCTTCTGGCTGGCGCTGTGCCTGTTCGACGACCTGCGCCAACGCAGCGACGCGGCCCCCGTGGCCTTGCGCGGCCTGCCCATCGAGCTGATCGGCGCAGGGATCGTGGCCCTGGCCTTTCTCGGTTTCAACGGACTGTTCACCTCATGAGCCTGATTCAACGCATCGACGCCCTGCTGCCCCAGACCCAATGCGGCAAGTGCGGTCATGCCGGCTGCCAGCCTTACGCCCAGGGGCTGGCGGCGGGCGAGGCGATCAACAAGTGCCCACCCGGCGGCAGCGAGACCATTGCCGCACTGGCCGCACTGCTGCAGGTGCCGGTGATTGCCCTGGATACCGACCGCGGCAGTGCGCCCGCCCAGGTCGCCTTCATTCGCGAGGCCGAATGTATCGGTTGCACCAAATGCAGCCAGGCCTGCCCGGTGGACGCCATCGTCGGCGCCGCCAAGCTGATGCACACGGTCATCAGCGCCGAATGCACCGGCTGCGACCTGTGCGTGGCGCCTTGCCCGGTCGACTGCATCGACCTGCTGCCACTGCCTGCCGACAGCCCCATCGTGCCGATCGTCGGCGGCCTGGCGCACACCCGGCCACAGCAGCTCGCCCGCGCCGCCCGGCGCAGCCATGCACGCCATCGCTTCGAGCAGCGTGCCCAGCGCCTGCAACGCGAAGAGGCGCGCAAGCAGGCCGAACGCATCGCGCGCAGCCAGCGGCCCGCCCCGAACGCGGCGGCTGCGGTGCCGGCCGACGACCCGATCAAGGCCGCGATTGCGCGGGTGCAGGCGCAAAAGGCTGCAGCCGCCGATGCGGCGCTGAAAAAGGCCAAGATTGCCGCGGCCATGAGTCGCGCCCAGCTGACCAAGGCGCGCACAGCCTTTGGCGACTCGCCAAGCCCGGCGCAGCAAGCGCAACTGGCTGACCTGCAGCAAGCGCAGCAACAGGCCCAGGCTCACCTGGAATCACTGCTGGCGGTAAGCGATGCTGCCCGCGCCTGACCCGGGCGAACGCCTGCGCGCCAGCCTGCGCCTGGTGCTGCTGGCGTGCCTGCCCGGCTTGCTGGCACTGACCTGGCTGCACGGTTGGGGCACCCTGCTCAACCTGCTGCTGACCACCACCGCGGCGCTGGCGACCGAAGCGGTGCTGCTGCGCGCCCAGCGCCGCCCGGTGCGTGCTGCACTGGGCGATGGCAGCGCCCTGGTCAGCGCCACGCTACTGGCCATCGCCCTGCCCGCCTACCTCGCCTGGTGGGTGCCGGTGATTGCCAGCGCAAGCGCCCTGGCCCTGGGCAAGCATGTGTACGGCGGGCTTGGCAAGAATCCGTTCAACCCGGCCATGCTCGGCTATGCCGTGGCTCTGGTCAGCTTCCCGGCCCAGATGACCCAGTGGCCCGGGCCGCAACCGCTGGACCTGGGCACCAGCCTCGAAGCGGTGTTCGGCTTGGCCGTCCGACCCGACGCCTGGGCCCAGGCGACGGTGCTGGATGTGGTGCGCCACAACCAGAGCCTGACCATCGAAGAACTGTTCGGCCAGCACCCGGCCTTCGGCCGATTCGCCGGCGCGGGCAGCGAGTGGGTCGCCCTGGCCTTCCTGGTCGGCGGCCTTTTGTTGCTGCAGCGCAAGGTGTTCAGCTGGCATGCCCCGGTGGCCATGCTGGGCAGCCTGTTCATCATGAGCCTGCTGGGCTGGAACGGCTCGGGCTCCGACTCCAATGGCTCGCCGCTGTTTCACCTGCTGGCCGGCTCCAGCCTGTTCGTCGCGTTCTTCATCGTCACCGAACCGGTCAGCGGCCCCAGGGCGGCCAGCGCACGCCTGCTGTTCGGCGCCGGGGTGGGCGTGCTGGTCTATCTGATCCGTACCTGGGGTAGCTATCCCGACGGCAGTGCGTTCGCCGTGCTGCTGATGAACCTGTGCGTGCCGGCGCTCGAACGCTGGGCCGCGCGGCGCCAAGGGCAGCCGGCATGACCCCCCGGGCGCGTGCAGTGCTGCTGGTGGCGGCCGTGGCGTGCCTGGCCATCGGCTGCGCCATTGGCTGGGCGCAGTTGAACGCCGCGCGTATCAGCCAGGCTGAACTGCAGCTCAAGGCCAGGAGCCTGCTGAGCGTGCTGCCGGCAGAGCGCTACGACAACCAGCCGCTGCAACGCCCCCTCGCACTGCCAGCACCGACCCTGGCCCATAGCACCCTGCTGGCCGGCTACCGCGCGACCCTGCTCGGCCAGCCCAGCGCCGTGGTGCTGCACAGCCGGGTTCAGGGCTATGCGGGGCCACTGGACCTGCTGATCGCCATCGACAGCCACGGCCGCCTGCTGACCACCCGGGTGCTGCAGCACCAGGAAACGCCAGGGCTTGGCGGCAAGTTGAGTGAACCGGGCAACACCTGGCTACGCGGGTTCGAGGGCCGCACGCTGGCGGACACCCCCGATCCAGCCTGGGCCCTCAAGCGCGATGCCGGCCAGTTCGACCAGCTGGCCGGCGCCAGCGTGACCTCCCGCGCAGTGATCCAGGCGGTGCACGATGCCCTGCGCTACTTCGACGAACACTCCCTCTATCTGCTGGGTACCGGCGAACATGAATAGCCGCAGCCTGCTCATCCTCAGTTTGGCCCCGATGCTGGGCGCCAGCCAGACCCTGGCCCAGGCCGCAGCGCTGGCGTTGTTCAGCCTGTTGAGCCTGTGCCTGCACCGGTTGTGCATGACGCCCTTGCGCCCGCTGCTGCAAGGGCTGCAGGCCACGCTGGTCAGCGTGCTGCTGGCGGCGATGCTGGTGACCTGCCTGGAGCTGAGCCTGCGCGCCTGGGCCCTGGAGGTTCACGCGCAACTGGGCATCTACCCGGCGCTGATCGCACTGCAATGCGTGCTGCTGGAGCAGTGCTTCGAGCGCCATCGCGGCGTCGCGCAAGGCCTGCTGGTGGTCATCGGCTTGTGTACAGTGCACCTGCTGCTGGGCCTGTGCCGCGAACTGCTGGGCTCTGCCGGGCTGCGCCTGGCCCAACTGACCCCGGGCGCACTGATCCTGCTGGGCCTGCTACTGGCCATTTTCAACCGGGTGCGGCGCAAGCCGGCCCCCTCTAGCCGTCAAGGAAGCCTCTGAGCCCATGAATGCTGCCAAACGCCTGGAAATCTTTCGCAGGCTGCACGAAGACAATCCGGACCCGAAGACCGAGCTGGCCTACACCACCCCCTTCGAACTGCTGATCGCGGTCATCCTCTCGGCGCAATCCACCGACGTGGGGGTCAACAAGGCCACTGCACGCCTGTACCCGGTGGCCAACACGCCCCAGGCCATCTACGACCTGGGCGTTGAAGGGTTGTCCAGCTACATCAAGACCATCGGCCTGTACAACAGCAAGGCCAAGAACGTCATCGAAACCTGTCGCCTGCTGATCGAGCGCCACGGCGGCGAAGTGCCGCAAACCCGCGAAGCCCTCGAAGCGTTGCCCGGGGTGGGCAGAAAGACGGCCAACGTGGTGCTCAACACCGCATTTCGCCAGCCGACCATGGCGGTGGACACGCATATCTTCCGGGTCAGCAACCGCACCCGTATCGCCCCCGGCAAGACGGTGCTGGAGGTGGAAAAGGCATTGATGAAGTTTGTGCCCAAGGACTATCTGCTGGATGCGCACCACTGGCTGATACTGCATGGGCGCTATGTATGCCAGGCGCGCAAGCCACGCTGTGGAAGCTGCCGTATCGAGGACCTTTGCGAGTACCCGCAAAAAACCTCCGACGATTGAACAAATAGTTGAATCGGTTGCGCACGATTGAAAAAATCTTTTTTACCGGCTCTGAAAATATCGCTATAAGGTGCGCCAATAGCCCTCTTGGCATGGAGTGACTTATGAGCACCGATAACGAAGAGCTGGATATCGACGTCGAGCCGGACGCGGCAGACGAACAGGAAACGGAAAGCCCGCCCGAAACGGCGAAGACCAACCTCAGCAAGCGTCGCACCATCGACAACATGCTGGAAGAACGCCGCCTGCAAAAGCAGTTGGCCGATTACGACTTCGATCTTTGACGGCCCACTTCAGGTCGCGGGCGGGCCGTCTCTAGCGCATGCAGGGGCCAGGCAGTCGCCCTGGTAAGGTCTGGTTCACACCAGGCCGTTACGCTGGGCCAGTTCGATAAGGTCCACCAGGGAGCGCGCATTGAGCTTGAGCAACAGGCGCGTCTTGTAGGTACTCACCGTCTTGTTGCTCAGAAACATGCCGTCGGCAATCTCCTTGTTGGTCTTGCCGCGTGCCAGTTGCTGCAGCACCATCATCTCCCGCCCCGACAGACGTTCGACCATATCCGCTTCGCTGGAACCGCCAAGGTTCGAACGCACCGAGTGCAGGGCCTGGTTGGGGAAGTAGCTGTAACCGGAGAGGACCGCCTTGATGGCGCTGAGCAGCTCGGTAAGGTCCTGCTGCTTGCAGACATAACCCGCGGCGCCCGCCTGCATGCACCGCATCGAAAAATGCCCAGGTGCCTGTGAGGTCAGCACCAGTACCTTTATGTTCACGTCATTGGAGGTCAACCTTGCGATGACCTCCAGCCCATCGAGCTTGGGCATGCCGATATCCAGTATCACGATATCGGGCAGGTGTTTCTTGACCAGCTGCAGCGCGTCCACTCCGTTGTCGGTCTCTGCGACAACTTCATAGCCATGCCGCTCCATCAGCATGCGTACAGCCAGGCGAATGACCGGATGATCATCCACGATCAGCACTTTATTCATGGGCAAAATCCAATTTTCGCTGTTCGATTTTTTGAGCCCGCACAATAGCCTAGTCAACCGGCATAGTGCATTGCAGCTTCCTTGACAGTTGCACGACAAGACCAGACCTACCTAAATAGAAGATTATTCCTACAAAACTTCCTGATAGCAGGCGTTAAGCAGAAACAATCATTGCGTCGTTCGAGGCGTGCATGCAGTGCGAACAAACACTAACACCGCACTCTCGCCACGTTCCATATGACAACGCTCGCCCGCACGCAGGAAATATCCGTGATATTTGCCAAACCCGGGTATCAATCCCGTCACGGCGTTTTATCGCGTCGAAGTTGCACCGAAGTATTTCCTGAGGACGATCCATAACCCCCTGAACACCGAAGTACCCAGGCCGCATAGTGGTTCCAAAAACAATGCGAACCCTGACCCTTGCGCCCACGAAACAGCGCTCACGCCGAGCAGCAGGCACGTACATGAGCAACGTCGAACCGAAAAGCCCACTGACGATCATTGCTATTTTCGCGGGTATCATCGAAGCCTCTGCGTTGGCCTCACTGCCCTTTCTTGGCGAAGACAGCCAGGGTATCTACACGTGGTTTCTGGTGGGCTTTCCACCCTTTCTGACAATCCTGTTTTTCCTGACGCTCAACTTCAACAGCAAGACGCTGTATTGCCCGGAGTACAACGAGGACACGCCTGAAGTTCCGGATGAACCCAAAGACTGGCCAACTTCAGAACAACGTGAAAGTCACCTGCCGCCTGCCCGTTCTGCCTTTGCACAATTGACCACACAAGCCCCACCCCTGGGTTGCGACGCCATGGCACCCGCTATCTCGACCATCGTCATTTCCGGTGCACACAGCACATCGCTGATCGAATACCTTGTCACTCAGGCCATCACGCAACAGCCCAGGCTGGGCACGCTGGTCATCCACAACCTTGAAACCGGCACGCAGACCACACTGACCACCCATGCCCTGGGCGCCGAGCTACCGTAATGAAGGCATAAAAAAACCCGGCCTCAGGCCGGGTTCCTTTCGTTCAAGCGCCCCTCACACCAGTGAGCGGCCCTTGTTCGCGGCAATGCGCAGGCGCAGTGCGTTGAGCTTGATGAAGCCCGCCGCGTCGGCCTGGTTGTAGGCGCCGCCGTCTTCTTCGAAGGTGGCGATGTTGGCATCGAACAGCGAATCGTCAGACTTGCGACCGGTGACGATCACGTTGCCCTTGTACAGCTTCAGGCGAACCACACCGTTCACGTTCAACTGCGAAGCATCGATCATCTGTTGCAGCATCAGACGCTCAGGGCTCCACCAGTAGCCGGTGTAGATCAGGCTGGCGTACTTGGCCATCAGCTCATCCTTGAGGTGAGCCACTTCGCGGTCCAGGGTGATGGACTCGATCGCACGGTGCGCGCGCAGCATGATGGTGCCGCCCGGGGTTTCGTAGCAGCCACGGGACTTCATGCCCACATAGCGGTTCTCGACGATGTCCAGGCGACCGATGCCGTTCTCGCCGCCGATGCGGTTCAGGGTGGCCAGGACGGTGGCCGGAGTCATCTCGACGCCGTCCAGCGCCACGACGTCGCCGTTGCGGTAGGTCAGTTCCAGGTAGGTCGGAACGTCAGGGGCGTTTTCTGGCGACTTGGTCCAGCGCCACATGTCTTCTTCGTGCTCGGTCCAGGTATCCTCCAGCACGCCGCCCTCGTAGGAGATGTGCAGCAGGTTGGCGTCCATCGAGTACGGCGACTTCTTCTTGCCGTGACGCTCGATCGGGATACCGTGCTTCTCGGCGTAGTCCATCAGCTTCTCGCGCGAGAGCAGGTCCCACTCGCGCCATGGGGCGATGACCTTGACGCCTGGCTTGAGCGCGTAGGCACCCAGCTCGAAACGCACCTGGTCGTTGCCCTTGCCGGTGGCGCCATGGGAAATGGCGTCGGCGCCGGTTTCGTTGGCGATCTCGATCAGACGCTTGGCGATCAGCGGACGTGCGATGGAAGTACCCAGCAGGTACTCGCCTTCGTAGACGGTGTTGGCGCGGAACATCGGGAACACGAAATCGCGGACGAATTCTTCTCGCAGGTCATCGATGTAGATCTCTTTGACACCCATGGCCTGAGCCTTGGCGCGGGCCGGTTCGACCTCCTCGCCCTGCCCCAGATCGGCGGTGAACGTCACCACTTCACAGTTGTAGGTATCTTGCAGCCACTTGAGAATCACCGAAGTATCAAGGCCGCCGGAATACGCCAGTACGACCTTTTTTACGTCCGCCATGCCATCACTCCACGGGTTGTACGGAAAGCCGGTGATTCTACCGGCCTTACCGCAGAATTTACAGTGGGGCGACAGCTTGTGACGACAAAGCGACAGAAATTGTCGTCGGCGCGACCGGCGGTCGCACCGTCGAATCAGGCGGCGGGTTTGCCTGCCTGGGCGGCCGGCGTCTGCGTGGGTGCCGGCGCAGGCGGGGTCGCTGCCGGTTCGGCAGGCTTGTGCGGGGCAACCTCTGCGGGCTTCTCGACCGGGGTGACGCGGTCGAGCTGGATGTTCACCCGGCGGTTGCGTGCCCGATTGGCGGCATTGGTATTGGCCGCCAGCGGATAGCGCTCGCCATGAAAGCGCACGGTGATCTGCTCTTCGGGGATGCCATGGGCCTTGAGGTAGTCCTGCACCGCCAGGGCGCGGCGACGCGAGAGGTCACGGTTGGTCAGGCGGTTGCCGCTGTTGTCGGAGTGGCCATCGAGCTCGATGTGGTTGACCGTGGGGTCGGCCTTGAGGAAGTCGATGATCACGTCCAGGCGGGCACGTGCATCGGCATCCAGATCGATACCGCCGCCCGGAAAGCCCACGCGTGCCTGGCGCACCTGGTCATAGTTCATCGGCAGCAGCTTGGCCGCACAGGCCTGGTAGTCACCGTAGGCACGGTTGAACTTCACCGGCAGCACGCGCACTTCCATGCTGCGCCCGGCTTCGCCGGTGTAGTTGCGCACCACGGTGCTGCGCCCGTCCAGCAGGCCATTGATGAGCCGGCTGGCCTGGCCCTGGGAGCTGTTGAACAGCACGCCGCTGCGCGCCATGCGCACCGCGCCCAGGTTGATGTCGCCACGCCCGGGCTGCCACGGTGCGGCGGCGGCCAGCAGGGTCGCGGAGCCGGCGCCCAGCACATTGCTGGTGGAGCGCAGCTGGAAGGTGGCCTGCTCGCCCGCGCGGCGCACGAACTCGCCGCTGCCGAAATCGGCGATCGGCTGGATCAGCCGGCATTCGAACTGATCGCCCTCGACCTTCCACTCGACGTTCTCCACGCGAGTCTGGAAGGTGAGTGCCACGGCCGGCAGGCTGGCAAACATACTGAGCAGGGCTAGGTAACGCTGGCGCACGGGCGGCTCCACAAATTTCTTACGGCATACCTGCAAGCTATCGGACGCCCTGCGCAAAACTTGATAGCGAGTGCTCGGATCGGGCTTTTCCGGTAGCATTCACCGGGAGTTCGAACCGCCTGGAATCCCCAATGTCCGACCGCCTGACCCTCCTGCGTCCCGACGACTGGCACATCCATCTTCGCGATGGCGCTGTATTGCCCCATACCGTCGGCGACGTGGCGCGCACCTTTGCCCGCGCCATCATCATGCCCAACCTGGTACCGCCGGTACGCAACACTGCCGAAGCCGACGCCTATCGCCAGCGCATCCTGGCCGCCCGCCCTGCCGGCAGCCGCTTCGAACCGCTGATGGTGCTGTACCTCACCGACCGCACCCAGCCCGAGGACATTCGCGCGGCCAAGGCCAGCGGATTCGTGCATGCCGCCAAGATGTACCCGGCCGGCGCGACCACCAACTCGGACTCCGGCGTGACCAGCGTCGACAAGATTTTCCCGGTGCTCGAAGCCATGGCCGAGGTGGGCATGCCGCTTCTGGTGCACGGCGAAGTGACCCGCCCCGAGATCGACGTGTTCGATCGCGAGAAGCTGTTCATCGACGAGCATCTGCGCCGTGTGGTCGAGCGCTTCCCCACGCTCAAAGTGGTGTTCGAGCACATCACCACTGCCGAAGCCGTGCAGTTCGTCAACGAGGCCCCGGCCAACGTCGGCGCGACCATCACCGCCCAGCACCTGCTGTACAACCGCAACCACATGCTGGTGGGCGGTATTCGCCCGCACTTCTACTGCCTGCCGATCCTCAAGCGCAACACCCACCAGGTGGCTCTGCTCGACGCAGCCACCAGCGGCAGCAGCAAGTTCTTCCTCGGCACCGATTCGGCGCCCCACGCCCAGCATGCCAAGGAAGCCGCCTGCGGCTGTGCCGGCTGCTACACCGCGTTCGCCGCCATCGAGCTGTACGCCGAGGCGTTCGAACAGCGCAACGCGCTGGACAAGCTGGAAGGTTTCGCCAGCCTGCATGGCCCGGCGTTCTACGGCCTGCCGGCGAACACCGACCACATTACCCTGGTCCGCGAAAGCTGGACCGCCCCAGGCAGCCTGCCGTTCGGCGAGCAGACTGTCATCCCGCTGCGCGCCGGTGAGCAACTGCGCTGGCGCCTGCTGGAGGAGACTGTGTGAGCGACGATTACGAAGACGACCAGGAAGGTCAAGGCGGCGGCTCGCGCCATCCGATGGCAGAGCGCTTTCGCGGCTACCTGCCGGTGGTGGTGGATGTTGAAACCGGTGGTTTCAACTGCGCTACCGATGCACTGCTGGAAATAGCCGCAGTCACCATCGGCATGGACGAAAAGGGCTTCCTGTTCCCGGAGCACACCTATTTCTTCCGCGTCGAACCCTTCGAGGGCGCCAATATCGAACAGGCGGCCCTGGACTTCACCGGCATCAAGCTCGATCACCCGCTGCGCATGGCGGTCAGCGAAGAGTCGGCGCTGACCGACATCTTCCGCGGCGTGCGCAAGGCCCTCAAGGCCAATGGCTGCAAGCGCGCGATCCTGGTGGGGCACAACAGCAGTTTCGACCTGGGCTTCCTCAACGCGGCCGTGGCGCGCCACGACATGAAGCGCAACCCCTTCCACCCGTTCTCCAGCTTCGACACCGCCACCCTGGCTGGCCTGGCCTATGGTCAGACCGTGCTGGCGCGGGCCTGCCAGAGTGCCGACATCGACTTTGACGGGCGGGAGGCACACTCGGCGCGCTACGACACCGAGAAGACGGCCGAGCTGTTCTGCGGCATCGTCAATCGCTGGAAGGAAATGGGCGGCTGGCAGGACTTTCGCGACTGACCGCTTCGCCGGCCGGCGCCTGCAGACGCCACGCGACGCAGGAGCCAGCCTTGCTGGCGAACAGGCATAAAAAAACCGGCCACCAGGGCCGGTTTTTTCATGCGTGGCGCTTACAGCTTGCCAGCATTCTCGCTCAGGTAGGCAGCAACGCCTTCTGGCGAAGCGGTCATGCCCTTGTCGCCTTTTTTCCAGTTGGCAGGGCAGACTTCGCCGTGCTCTTCGTGGAATTGCAGCGCGTCGACCAGACGGATCAGCTCTTCCATGTTGCGGCCCAACGGCAGGTCGTTGACGATCTGCGAACGGACAACACCCTTGTCATCGATCAGGAACGCGCCACGGAAGGCCACGCCGCCTTCGGACTCGACGTCGTAGGCCTGGGCGATTTCGTGCTTGAGGTCGGCAGCCATGATGTATTTGACCGGGCCGATACCGCCGGCGTTGATCGGGGTGTTGCGCCAGGCGTTGTGGGTGAAGTGCGAGTCGATCGAAACGGCGATCACTTCAACGTTGCGCGCCTTGAAGTCGTCCATGCGGTGATCCAGGGCGATCAGCTCGGACGGGCAGACGAAGGTGAAGTCCAGTGGGTAGAAGAACACCAGGCCGTACTTGCCCTTGATAGCCGAAGCCAGGTTGAAGCTGTCGACGATCTCGCCGTTGCCCAGTACTGCAGGTACGGTGAAGTCCGGGGCGTTTTTGCCTACGAGCACGCTCATTCGATATCTCCTGATGGTATTGAATGGTTTGCGCAGCCGACCCGCAGGTCCGCTGGCATGACACAAGAACTGACCATCATACACCGACCGACGCCGTGCGCCGAGCGAATGCCAGCCCACTGCCAGACTGACCGCCGGTCGCTCTGGAACGGGCCTCTGCACAAGGTACTTTGACAAGCATTCTCATTAGCATTAAGCTCCCCGACATCAAGCCTTTACCAGCGATGGTCTCCCTTATGTATGTGTGTCTTTGTGTTGGTGTTACCGACGGACAGATCCGCGATGCGATTTACGAAGGATGCTGCAGCTACAAGGAAGTCCGTGCCGCCACCAACGTGGGCACCCAGTGCGGCAAATGTGCCTGCCTGGCCAAGGAAGTGGTACGTGAAACCCTGACCAAACTGCAGGTCAGCCAGGCCGCCCTGCCTTATCCGGTAGAATTTACCGCAGCCTGAAAACAGCGAATTTGAAGAACCGGACCTCGTGTCCGGTTTTTTTATGCCTGCAATTCAAGTAGTTAGGCTTAAAACGCGGAACACAAACATTCTTATTCCGATTAATTTTCATTTATTATTCAATAACTTAGGTTTGACACTGGAAGTTGTCGGGCTCAGACTCGTGCTTATCGACACACTTACGCAGGGCAGGACCCCATCATGAAAGGCGACGTTAGCGTCATCCAGCATCTCAACAAGATCCTCGGAAACGAGCTGGTCGCAATCAACCAATACTTCCTGCATGCGCGCATGTACGAAGACTGGGGTCTGGAAAAGCTCGGCAAGCACGAATACAAAGAATCCATCGACGAGATGAAACACGCTGACAAACTGATCAAGCGCATCCTGTTTCTCGAAGGTATTCCCAACGTCCAGGACCTGGGCAAGCTGCTGATTGGCGAACACACCAAGGAAATGCTTGAGTGCGACCTGCGCCTGGAGCAGAAAGGCCTGATCGACCTGAAGGCGGCGATTGCGCATTGCGAGACCGTGGGCGACTTCGGCAGCCGCGAACTGCTCGAAGACATCCTCGAGGCCGAGGAAGAGCATATCGACTGGCTGGAAACCCAGTTGAGCCTGATCGACAAGGTCAGCCTGGAAAACTACCTGCAGTCGCAGATGGGCGAGTAATCACGCCCAACCGGCTGCAACCAAAGCCCCGCCTGCGCGGGGCTTTTTTTCGCCTGGGGTAACCGGCCTTGCCGGCCACCGGGCCCAGGCAGGCACAAAAAAGCCCCGCAGATGCGGGGCTCTTCAGTGCAGAACCGGATTCAGGCCTTGGCCGCCTCGGCCTTGGCAGCGGCGTCCTTGATCAGGGTCTGCAGCTCGCCGTTGGCAAACATCTCGGCCATGATATCGCTGCCGCCGACCAGCTCACCGCCCACCCACAGTTGCGGGAAGGTCGGCCAGTTGGCGTACTTGGGCAGGTTGGCGCGGATTTCCGGGTTCTGCAGGATATCCACGTAAGCGAACTTCTCGCCACAACCCATCACGGCTTGCGCCGCCTTGGCCGAAAAGCCGCACTGCGGGGCATTCGGCGAGCCTTTCATGTAAAGCAGAATGGTGTTGTTGGCAATCTGCTCTTTGATTGTTTCGATAATATCCATGAAGCACCTCGCGGCTGAACTTTCCGACCTGGTTGTCGGCACGGTGACGCATTGTATCGGAAAGCCGAGCGTGACGCTCGGCCTTGCCGATATCAGGCCGCAACCACCTCTACCACCACCCCGTTGAGCGCCGCATTGCCCGATACCGCGTCGCGCTGACGCTCGTCGGTCAGATCGTTGGCACTGGCCCCTGCTTGCGCCTGAGCGATGCCCAGGCGCATGCCTGGCCGCCCGTGGCCGAAGCCGTGTGGCAGGCTGACCACGCCGGGCATCATATCGGTGCTGGCGAGCACCTCCACCTCGATGCTGCCCACGCGCGAGCTGACGCGCACCCGCTGGCCGTCCTGCAACTGCCGGCCGGCCAGGTCGTCGGGATGCATCAGCAACTGGTGGCGCGGCTTGCCCTTCACCAGGCGATGGTAGTTGTGCATCCAGGAGTTGTTGCTGCGCACATGCCGACGCCCGATCAGCACCAGTTGCGTGGCGTGGGGCAAAGCTTGCGCGGCGAAGCGCTGAAGGTCGGCCAGGATCACCCCGGGCGCGGCCTCGACACACTGGCTGGCAGTTTTCAGCCGTGCACCGAGGTTGGGCTGCAACGGCCCCAGGTCGATACCGTGGGGATAGCGCTCGAGGGTGTGCAGCGACAGGTCGAACGCGCTGCCCTGGCCATGGGGCCCGCCGCGCAAGCCCAGGTCGATCATCTGCGCGGGTGTCAGAGTCGGTTTGAGCGGCTTGTCGGCCAGTACCGCGAAGGCCTTGGCCAGGCCGACGAAGATCTCCCAGTCGTGCAGCGCGCCTTCGGGCTTGGGCAGGATCGCCCGGTTGAAGCGGCTGACGTTGCGCACCGCCAGCAGGTTGAAGGTGGTGTCGTAGTGATCGTTCTCCAGCGCCGAGGTGGACGGCAGGATCAGGTCGGCATGGCGCGTGGTCTCGTTGATGTACAGGTCGATGCTGAGCATGAACTCAAGCCCTTGCAGCGCCTGCTCCAGCTGCCGCCCATTGGGCGTGGAGAGCACCGGGTTGCCGGCCACGGTGACGAGTGCGCGCACCTGCCCTTCGCCCTCGCACAGCATCTCTTCGGCCAGTGCCGCCACCGGCAGCTCGCCTGCGTACTCGGGCAGGCCCGACACACGGCTCTGCCAGGCGTTGAAATGCCCGCCGCTGGTACTGGCCACCAGGTCCACTGCCGGCTGGGTGCACAAGGCGCCGCCGACCCGATCCAGATTGCCACTGACCAGGTTGATCATCTGCACCAGCCAATGGCACAGGGTGCCGAAAGCCTGGGTCGAGATGCCCATGCGCCCATAGCACACGGCCTTGTCGGCGGCGGCGAAGTCGCGGGCCAACTGGCGGATCTGCGCGGCCTCGATACCACAGCGCGGGCCCATGGCTTCGGCTGTGAACGGCGCGATTGCCTCGCGCACCGCGTCCAGCCCGGCCACCGGCAGGTGCGTGGTACGGCTCAGGCCTTCCTCGAACAGGGTGTTGAGCAGCCCGCACAGCAGCGCCGCATCAGCGCCTGGGCGCACGAACAGGTGTTGGTCGGCCATGGCCGCGGTCTCGCTGCGCCGCGGGTCGACCACCACCAGCTTGCCGCCCCGTGCCTGCAGGGCCTTGAGGCGCTTTTCGACATCGGGCACGGTCATGATGCTGCCGTTGGAAGCCAAGGGGTTGCCGCCCAGAATCAGCATGAAGTCGGTATGGTCGATGTCCGCAATCGGTAACAGCAGGCCATGGCCGTACATCAGGTAGCTGGTCAGTTGCTGCGGCAACTGGTCGACCGAGGTCGCGGAAAAGCGGTTGCGCGTCTTGAGCAGGCCCAGGAAATAGTTGCTGTGGGTCATCAGGCCGTAGTTGTGCACGCTGGGGTTGCCCTGGTACACCGCCACCGCGTTCTGACCATGGCGCTGCTGCAGGGCCCAGAGCTTCCGGGCGGCCAGCGCGAACGCCTCGTCCCAGCCGATGGCCTGCCATTGCTCGCCGATGCGGCGCATGGGAGTACGCAGGCGGTCCGGATCGTTCTGGATGTCCTGCAACGCAACGGCCTTGGGACAGATATGGCCACGGCTGAAGGTGTCCAGCGCATCGCCCTTGATCGACGTGATGCGCGGCGCCTGCCCAGGCTCATGGGCCACTTCCAGGGTCAGGCCGCAGATGGCTTCGCACAGATGACAGGCACGGTGATGCACGCTTTTGCTCATGGCCGCCTCTTGTTGTAGGTCTGATTAGCGACCTCGACTATGGCCCTGCCCCGCCCCCCTCGCCAGTGACGTTCGTGGCGTGAATCGCCCGGCATCAGGCAAGGCGATGGTCGCGGCGCGCTGGCACCTGTACCGCGCATGCGTTGCAAAGGCCTCGGCGGGCAGTGTACAAAGCCTGTCCGGCCCAATAAAAAGCGTCACCCAACGGCTTGCAACACATTCGGCAACGTCGAGTTCGCAGCCCCCACTTGGTAAGACGCGACATTTAATTATAGTATTGCGCCTTTCCCTATTTCGTCGCCCCGTGCGGCTTTCGCCGCAGGTCACTTCCGTTGTTTTCGAAAACCGGCTTTTGATGATCTGCGGTCTGTTGCAAAAAGGTAGTCAATGATGAGCGCTAGGCACTTTCTCTCCCTGATGGATTTCACCGCCGAAGAACTGGTCAGTGTGATCCGCCGAGGGATCGAGCTGAAGGACCTGCGTAACCGCGGCGTACTCTTCGAACCCCTGAAAAACCGCGTGCTGGGCATGATTTTCGAAAAGTCGTCCACGCGTACCCGGCTGTCGTTCGAAGCCGGCATGATCCAGCTCGGTGGCCAGGCCATCTTCCTGTCGCCACGCGACACCCAGCTGGGCCGTGGCGAGCCGATCGGTGACTGCGCCATCGTCATGTCGCGCATGCTCGACGCGGTGATGATCCGTACATTTGCCCACAGCACGCTCACCGAGTTCGCCGCCAATTCGCGGGTACCGGTGATCAACGGCCTGTCCGACGACCTGCACCCGTGCCAGCTGCTGGCCGACATGCAGACCTTCCTCGAACACCGCGGCTCGATTCAGGGCAAGACCGTGGCCTGGGTGGGCGATGGCAACAACATGTGCAACAGCTATATAGAAGCGGCCATCCAGTTCGACTTCCAGCTGCGCATCGCCTGCCCTGAGGGCTATGAGCCCAACCCGGCGTTCGTGGCCCAGGCCGGCGAGCGCGTGCAGATCGTGCGCGACCCCAAGGACGCCGTGCGCGGTGCACACCTGGTGAGCACCGATGTCTGGACTTCCATGGGCCAGGAGGAGGAAACTGCACGGCGCCTGGCGCTGTTTGCGCCTTACCAGGTCAACCGCGAACTGCTCGACCTGGCGGCTGCGGATGCCCTGTTCATGCACTGCCTGCCCGCCCACCGTGGCGAGGAAATCAGCCTGGACCTGCTCGACGACCCCCGTTCGGTCGCCTGGGACCAGGCCGAAAACCGCTTGCATGCACAGAAGGCGCTTCTCGAATATCTTGTCGAACCGGCCTATCACCACGCATGAGTCAACCTCTACTGCTTAACCTGCGCGACCTCGCCTGCGGCTATGGCGAGCAGCGCATCGTCCAGAACCTCAACCTGCACCTCAACGCCGGCGACATCGGTTGCCTGCTGGGTTCCTCGGGGTGCGGCAAGACCACCACGCTGCGCGCCATCGCCGGTTTCGAGCCGGTGCACGAGGGCGAGATCAGCCTGGCGGGCGAAGTCATCTCCAAGGCCGGCTTCACCCTGGCCCCGGAGAAGCGCCGCATCGGCATGGTGTTTCAGGACTACGCGCTGTTCCCGCACCTGACCGTGGCCGAGAACATCGCGTTCGGCATCGGCAAGCACCCGCGCCAGCGCCAGGTGGTCGATGAAATGCTCGAGCTGGTGAAGCTGGACAAGCTTGGCGGGCGCTACCCGCACGAGCTGTCCGGCGGCCAGCAACAGCGTGTGGCCCTGGCCCGTGCCCTGGCACCCGAGCCGCAACTGCTGCTGCTGGACGAGCCGTTCTCCAACCTCGACGTGGAACTGCGCCGACGCCTCAGTCATGAGGTGCGTGACATCCTCAAGAGTCGCGGCACGAGCGCGATCCTGGTCACCCATGACCAGGAAGAGGCCTTTGCCGTCAGCGACCATGTGGGCGTGTTCAAGGAAGGCCGCCTGGAGCAGTGGGACACCCCGTACAACCTCTACCACGAACCGTTCACACCGTTCGTGGCCAGCTTTATCGGCCAGGGCTATTTCATCCGTGGCCAGCTGACCAGCCCCGAATCGGTGCAGACCGAACTGGGCGAGCTGCGCGGCAATCGGGCCTACACCCTGCCCCAGGGCAGCGCGGTGGATGTGCTGCTGCGCCCGGACGACATCGTGCATGCGCCCCACAGTGCCTTGAAGGCAAGCATCGTCGGCAAGAGCTTCCTCGGTGCGTCCACCCTGTACCGCCTGCAACTGGGTACCGGCAGCCAGCTCGAAGCGATCTTCCCGAGCCATATCGACCATCAGGTCGGCGGCGAGGTGGGCATTGAAGTGGCGGCGGACCACCTGGTGCTGTTCCCGGTGGCCGGCACGGTGCCGGCACAACTGCCGGTGGCGGAGAACGGCGTGCGACGCTACAGCGCGGCGCTCTGATAACGCTTCGCCAGCAAGGCTGGCTCCTACAGGAAATTGCCTGGCCTACTGTAGGAGCCAGCCTTGCTGGCGAAAAGGGCCGCTAGAGGAACAACGTCCCGCTCGCCACCCGCGTCGCATACCCGCCAATCTTCACCCGCGCCCCCTCCAGGCGGCAGAACAGCTCCCCGCCCCGCGCGGAACACTGCACCGCGTGCAGCTCATCCTTGCCCAGGCGCTGCGCCCAGTAAGGGATCAGCGAGCAGTGCGTGGAGCCGGTCACCGGGTCTTCAGGGATACCGATCCCCGGCGCAAAATAGCGCGACACAAAATCATGCTCGCGCCCTGGCGCCGTGACAATCACGCCCAGCCCCGGCAACGGCACCAGCGCCGCCATGTCAGGGCGACAATCCCGCACCGCCTGTTCGCTTTCGAGCACCACGAACAGTTCATTGGTCTGCCACACCTCGACCACCGGGCACCCCAGCGCCTGCGCCACCGGCGGCAGCTCGGCCAGCGGCTGCGGGTCGTAGCGCGGGAAGTCCAGCACCAGGCGCCCCGCCTCGCGGCTCACGGTCAGCGGCCCCGAACGGCTGTCGAACGCCAGGCGCTCGGCATCTTCCCCATACACCTCGAACAGCACATGCGCGCTGGCCAGGGTCGCATGCCCGCACAGCGGCACTTCGGTGGAGGGCGTGAACCAGCGGATGCGCCAGCGCTGCGCCTCGCGCACGACGAATGCGGTTTCGGCCAGGTTGTGCTCGGCCGCAATCTTTTGCATCAGTTCATCGGACAGCCATTGCTCCAGGCGATACACCATCGCCGGGTTGCCGCTGAAGGGTTGGGAACTGAAGGCATCGACCTGGTGAAATTCAAGCTGCATGGGTTGGCTCCTGCATGGGAAGGCAGCGAGCATGCCTGCCCGGGCGCTCGCGCTTCCATATACAGAATGGCCGGATTTGGAGGATACAGATGCTACTCGCGGCCGATCGCCGCAAAGCTGCCCCGGGTGTGCTCGGCCAGCACCGCCGCCGCCAGTTCCACCTCCAGCCCGCGCCGCCCGGCGCTGACATGAATGGTTTCGAACTGCTGCGCCGAAGCATCGATGAAGGTGCGCAGGCGCTTCTTCTGCCCCAGTGGACTGATCCCGCCCACCAGGTACCCGGTGGAACGCTGTGCGGCCATCGGGTCGGCCATTTCGCACTTCTTTGCGCCCGCCGCATGGGCCAGGGCCTTGAGGTCCAGGCTGCCCACCACCGGCACCACCGCCACCAGCAACTCGCCCTTCTCGGTGCTGGCCAGCAGCGTCTTGAACACCCGCGCTGGCTCAAGATTGAGCTTCTCGGCGGCTTCCAGGCCGTAGGAAGCCGCCTTGGGGTCGTGTTCATAACTGTGGATGCGGTGTTCGGCGCGGGCTTTCTTGAGCAAATCCAGGGCGGGGGTCATGCAGGGCTCCAGGCAGGGTGATCGGTCTCCAGTCGCTGGCTACTTTAGGGCAAAACGCCGGAGCCAACCATTACCCGCCCGGTTGCCACCGACTCCACCTGAGCCACCGGCAGTCAGAATATGAATGGCAGTTCACTTTCGACCTTTGACATCAGCGTTTCTTGTCTATATTTTTTCGATTCTGAATATCGAACTGCCCCAATACCGTGCAGTTCTGCCGTCAACCCGACCAGAATGGGGATTCTGCTCGGGTTTTTGTCGAGCGCACACGCGCCTCACAACAACAAGAACCGAGGTCACGAATGACGACTGCTCTACGACAACCAACGCTGTCTGCCCAATGCATGGCCGAATTCCTCGGCACCGCATTGCTCATCTTTTTCGGTACCGGCTGCGTCGCGGCACTCAAGGTCGCGGGCGCCAGCTTCGGCCTGTGGGAAATCAGCATCATCTGGGGCGTGGGGGTCAGCATGGCGATCTACTTCACCGCCGGGGTGTCGGGTGCGCACCTGAACCCGGCCGTGAGCATCGCCCTGAGCCTGTTCAGCGGCTTCGAAAAGCGCAAGCTGCCGTTCTACATCGTCGCCCAGGTGGCCGGTGCCTTCTGCGGCGCGGCGCTGGTGTACACCCTGTACAGCAACCTGTTCTTCGATTACGAACAGACCCACGCCATGGTGCGCGGCAGCACCGCCAGCCTGGAGCTGGCCTCGGTGTTCTCCACCTATCCGCACCCGTTGCTGTCCACCGGCCCGGCATTTCTGGTGGAGGCCGTGATCACGGCCATCCTGATGGCGGTGATCATGGCCCTTGCCGACGACAGCAACGGCCTGCCCCGCGGCGCACTGGCACCACTGCTGATCGGCCTGCTGATCGCGGTGATCGGCAGTGCCATGGGCCCGCTGACCGGCTTTGCGATGAACCCGGCGCGCGACTTCGGCCCCAAGCTCATGACCTTCCTGGCCGGCTGGGGCAACGTGGCCTTTACTGGCGCACGTGACATTCCCTATTTCCTGGTTCCCATCATTGCGCCGATCATAGGTGCAAGCGTGGGTGCCGCCCTGTATCGCGGCGTGATCGCGCGCAACCTGCCCACGGCAGACGGCGCGAACGCCCAGACCGACGACAACGCTCGGGGCAAGACCCAGGCCTCCTGATGCCGAACCGGCGAGCCAGGCTCGCCCTGCCCCGACTTCCACCTTTTCGAGTGCAAGGCCCACACCATGACCGACACCCCGAACAAGCACTACATCATTGCCCTGGACCAGGGCACGACCAGTTCACGCGCGATCATCTTCGACCGTGACGCCAACGTGGTCGGCACCTCGCAGCGCGAGTTCGCCCAGCATTACCCACAGGCCGGCTGGGTCGAGCACGACCCGATGGAGATCTTCGCCACCCAGAGCGCGACCATGGTCGAAGCACTGGCCCAGGCGGGCCTGAGCCACGACCAGGTGGCGGCCATCGGCATCACCAACCAGCGCGAGACCACCGTGGTGTGGGACCGCGAAACCGGTCGCCCGGTGTACAACGCCATCGTCTGGCAGTGCCGACGCAGCACCGAGATCTGCGAGCAGCTCAAGCGTGACGGCCACGCGGACTACATTCGCGAAACCACCGGCCTGGTCACCGACCCGTACTTCTCGGGCACCAAGCTCAAGTGGATCCTGGACAACGTCGACGGCGTGCGTGAACGCGCCGAACGCGGCGAGCTGCTGTTCGGCACCGTGGATACCTGGCTGATCTGGAAGTTCTCCGGCGGCAAGGTGCATGTCACCGACTACACCAACGCCTCGCGCACCCTGATGTTCAACATCCACACCCTGGAATGGGACGAGAAGATGCTGCAGGTGCTGGGCATCCCGAAGCAGATGCTGCCCCAGGTACGCTCGTCGTCAGAGGTGTACGGCCACACCAAGAGCGGCATCGCCATTGCCGGCATCGCCGGCGACCAGCAGGCTGCGCTGTTCGGCCAGATGTGCGTGGAGCCGGGCCAGGCCAAGAACACCTATGGCACCGGCTGCTTCCTGCTGATGAACACCGGCGACAAGGCCGTGCAGTCGTCCCATGGCCTGCTCACCACCATTGCCTGCGGCCCGCGCGGCGAAGTGGCCTATGCCCTGGAAGGCGCGGTGTTCAACGGCGGCTCGACCGTGCAGTGGCTGCGTGACGAGCTGAAGATCGTCAACGACGCCCACGACACCGAGTACTTCGCCAGCAAGGTCAAGGACAGCAACGGCGTGTACCTGGTGCCGGCATTCACCGGCCTGGGTGCGCCGTACTGGGACCCGTACGCGCGCGGCGCCCTGTTCGGCCTGACCCGCGGGGTCAAGGTCGACCACATCATCCGCGCCGCGCTGGAGTCGATCGCCTATCAGACCCGCGACGTGCTCGACGCCATGCAGCAGGATTGCGGCGAGCGCCTGAGCGCACTGCGGGTGGACGGTGGCGCGGTGGCCAACAACTTCCTGATGCAGTTCCAGGCCGACATTCTCGGCACCTGCGTGGAACGCCCGCAGATGCGCGAAACCACTGCGCTCGGCGCCGCCTACCTGGCCGGCCTGGCATGTGGCTTCTGGAGCGGGCTGGACGAGCTGCGCGGCAAGGCCATCATCGAGCGCGAGTTCACTCCGCAGTTGGAGGAGGCGCAGAAAGAGAAGCTGTACGCCGGCTGGCTGAAGGCAGTGGACCGTACCCGCGACTGGGAACCGCACGAGGAATAAAACCTGCGCAGGCTTCTTCGCCAGCAAGGCTGACTCCTACACTGTAGGCGCCAGCCTTGCTGGCGAGGCGCCCACAGGATCGTTTCAGCCAGCCCCGCGCTGGCCCCCGCCCCCATCCTGCGGCATCATGCAGATTTGCCCGGCAGCCCAAAAGGACCGCCCATGAATCTGCCCCCTCGCCAACAACAAATTCTCGAGCTGGTCCGCGAACGCGGCTATGTCAGTATCGAGGAAATGGCGCAGCTGTTCGTTGTAACCCCGCAAACCATCCGCCGTGACATCAACCAGCTGGCCGAAGTGAACCTGCTGCGCCGCTATCACGGTGGCGCGGCCTATGACTCGAGCATCGAGAACACCGCCTACGCCATGCGTGCCGACCAGATGCGCGACGAAAAGCAGCGTATCGCCGAAGCCATCGCCGCGCAGATCCCCGAT
The DNA here is from genome assembly GCF_002018915.1 of Pseudomonas sp. MF6396. Lineage (NCBI taxonomy): Bacteria > Pseudomonadati > Pseudomonadota > Gammaproteobacteria > Pseudomonadales > Pseudomonadaceae > Pseudomonas > Pseudomonas sp. MF6396. The sequence continues at coordinate 91,839 of NZ_MVOK01000011.1, forward strand.
CACGCCTCGCTGTTCATCAACATCGGCACCACCACCGAGTCCATCGCCCGCGCCCTGCTCAACCACAACCACCTGAAGATCATCACCAACAACCTGCATGTGGCCTCCATCCTCAGCGCCAAGGACGATTTCGAAGTACTGCTGGCCGGCGGCAACGTGCGCCGCGACGGCGGTGTGGTCGGCCAGGCCAGCGTCGACTTCATCAACCAGTTCAAGGTCGACTTCGCCCTGGTCGGCATCAGCGGCATCGATGAAGACGGCAGCCTGCTCGACTTCGATTACCAGGAAGTGCGCGTGTCCCAGGCCATCATCGCCAATGCGCGCCAGGTGATCCTCGCCGCCGACTCCAGCAAGTTCGGGCGCAACGCCATGGTGCGCCTGGGCTCGATCAGCCTGATCGACTGCCTGGTGACCGACCAGCCCCCCGTCGCCGCCCTCGCCCAGATGCTCAACCAGCACAAGATCCGCCTGGACGTGGTGTAGCGCCATCGCGGCCCTCGCAACGGGGGCCGCTCGAATGTTCATAATTTTTCATTTATTTGTCATCCGATCAGTATTTTCTATTGAAAGCGACTGGCGGGCGCCATTTTGTTGCGCTACCATTTTCGCAAACGAACATTAATGTTCATATTCGATAGAAACCAGAGGCCGTCTCGTGTCCCAGTCCAGCTCGCCATCGCCCGCCCTTGCCGAAATCTACGACGTTGCCGTGATCGGTGGCGGCATCAACGGCGTCGGTATCGCCACCGATGCCGCCGGGCGCGGCCTGTCGGTACTGCTCTGCGAAAAGGATGACCTGGCCAGCCATACGTCCTCGGCCAGCAGCAAGCTGATCCACGGTGGCCTGCGCTATCTGGAGCACTACGAGTTCCGCCTGGTGCGCGAAGCGCTGGCAGAACGCGAAGTGCTGCTGGCCAAGGCGCCGCATATCGTCAAGCCGATGCGCTTCGTGCTGCCGCACCAGCCGCACCTGCGTCCAGCCTGGATGATCCGCGCCGGCCTGTTCCTGTATGACCATCTGGGCAAGCGCAAGCAGCTGGGCGCCTCGCGCAGCCTGCGTTTCGGCCCGGGCAACCCGCTCAAGCCGGCCATCACCCGCGGTTTCGAATACGCCGACTGCGCAGTGGACGACGCCCGTCTGGTGGTGCTCAACGCTATGGCCGCGCGTGAGTTGGGTGCGCACATCCTCACCCGTACCCGCTGCGTCAGCGCACGGCGCGTGGGCAAGCTGTGGAACGTGCAGCTCGAACGCCCCGACGGCAGCCAGCAGACCATCCAGGCCCGCGCCCTGGTGAACGCGGCCGGCCCGTGGGTGGCCAGGTTCATCAAGGACGACCTCAAGCTGGAGGCGCCCTACGGCATTCGCCTGATTCAGGGCAGCCACCTGATCGTGCCCCGGCTGTACGAGGGCGAGCATGCCTACATCCTGCAGAACGAAGACCAGCGCATCGTGTTCGCCATCCCGTACCTGGAGCGCTTCACCCTGATCGGCACCACCGACCGCGAGTACAGCGGCGACCCGGCCCAGGTGAGCATCACCGAGGCCGAGACCGACTACCTGCTCAAGGTTGTGAACGCGCACTTCAACCACCAGCTGGGCCGCGCCGACATCCTCAGCACCTATTCCGGTGTGCGCCCGTTGTGCAACGACGAGTCGGACAACCCCTCGGCGGTCACCCGCGACTACACCCTGGCCCTGTCGGCGTCTGCCGGCGAAGCGCCGCTGCTGTCGGTGTTCGGCGGCAAGCTGACCACCTACCGCAAGCTGGCCGAATCGGCCATGGCCGAGCTGGCGCCGTACTTCACCCAGATGACCGGTAGCTGGACCGCCACCTCCAGCCTGCCGGGCGGTGAACAGATGACCACGCCGCAGGCGCTGTGCGACGAGATTCTCGCGCGCTTCGGCTGGCTGCCAGCGGATATCGCCAAGCGCTGGGCGCTGACCTACGGCACCCGCGTATGGCGCCTGCTCGAGGGCGTCCAGGGCCCGGACGACCTGGGCGATGCGATTGGTGGCGGGTTGTTCACCCGCGAGGTGGATTACCTGTGCAACGAGGAATGGGCGGTCAGCGCCGACGATATCCTGCTGCGGCGCACCAAGCTGGGGCTATTCACCAGCCCGGCCGAACAACAGGCTCTGCGGGTTTACCTGCAACGGGTAGAACTGAGCCGCGGGCGTATTCAGGCGGCCTGACACCGCCAAACCGCATCGGGTCAAGCCCGCTCCCACAAGGTCAGCAAACCAGTGGGAGCGGGTTTGACCCGCGATGAGGCCACCAAAGCACTATCTGTTCGGTTTCCCGAACGAGCCATTGGCCCTTAATCGGAAACCCGGACATCCCTCCCCCGCCATACCCCGGCAAAAAATGCCCGCCGCCGCTATTTGCATGGGGTTATGATCAAAATCAGAGTTTGGCATGAGTCATGCTCTACACTCAGTACCCGAATGCGCAACCGCTTCATTGCTGTGTTCGCTGAACGAAAGAGCCCGCCAACGGCTCAATAAGAAAAACAACGTCGAGGAAAATTTGATGCGTATCGTTCCCCATCTGTTGGGCGCCGCCATGGCGACCGCTTTGATCAGCACGCCGGCCCTTGCCGCCGAACTGACCGGCACCCTGAAGAAAATCAACGACTCGGGCACCATTACCCTGGGGCACCGCGACGCTTCCATCCCGTTCTCCTACATCGCCGACGCTTCGGGCAAACCCGTCGGTTACTCCCACGACATCCAGCTGGCTATCGTCGAGGCCCTGAAAAAGGACCTGAACAAGCCGGACCTGAAGGTCAAATACAACCTGGTCACCTCGCAGACCCGCATCCCGCTGGTGCAGAACGGCACCGTTGACGTCGAGTGCGGTTCCACCACCAACAACCTCGAGCGCCAGCAACAGGTCGACTTCTCGGTCGGCATCTTCGAGATCGGTACCCGCCTGCTGTCCAAAAAGGATTCCTCCTACAAGGACTTCCCGGACCTGGCCGGCAAGAACGTGGTGACCACCGCCGGTACCACATCCGAGCGCATCCTCAAGTCGATGAACGCCGACAAGCAGATGAAGATGAACGTCATCTCCGCCAAGGACCACGGCGAGTCGTTCCAGATGCTCGAGTCCGGCCGCGCCGTCGCCTTCATGATGGACGACGCCCTGCTCGCCGGCGAAATGGCCAAGGCCAAGAAGCCGACCGACTGGGCCGTGACCGGTACCCCGCAGTCCTATGAAATCTACGGCTGCATGGTGCGCAAGGGCGATGCCCCGTTCAAGAAAGCGGTCGATGACGCCATCGTCGCCCTGTACAAGTCGGGTGAGATCAACAAGATCTACGACAAGTGGTTCAACCAGCCAATCCCGCCTAAAGGCCTGAACCTGATGTTCCCCATGAGCGACGAGCTCAAGGCGCTGATCGCCAATCCTACCGACAAAGCTGCAGACGAAAAGAAGTCCTGACCCCCAGCTAGTTAGTGTCTAACCTTTCATCCGAGGGCGCCCAGCGCCCCCGGATGCTCGAAGGTGCCCGTGAAACAACCGATCTGAGGGGAGACCCCGATGAATTACAACTGGGACTGGGGCGTTTTTTTCAAGTCCACCGGCGTTGGCAGCGAGACCTACCTGGACTGGTATATCACCGGCCTGGGCTGGACCATCCTGATCGCCGTTGCCGCCTGGATCATTGCGCTGCTGCTGGGCTCGGTGCTCGGCGTCATGCGTACCGTACCGAACCGTCTGGTGTCGGGTATCGCCACGTGCTACGTGGAACTGTTTCGCAATGTGCCGCTGCTGGTGCAGCTGTTCATCTGGTACTTCCTGGTACCCGACCTGCTGCCCGAAGGCCTGCAGGAGTGGTACAAGCAGGACCTCAACCCGACCACCTCGGCGCTGATCAGCGTGGTCATCTGCCTGGGGCTGTTCACCGCTGCACGGGTGTGCGAGCAGGTGCGCACCGGCATCCAGGCACTGCCACGTGGCCAGGAAGCCGCTGCCCGCGCCATGGGCTTCAGCCTGCCGCAGATCTACAACAACGTGCTGCTGCCGCAAGCCTACCGGATCATCATTCCGCCGCTTACCTCCGAATTCCTGAACGTGTTCAAGAACTCCTCGGTGGCGTCGCTGATCGGCCTGATGGAGCTGCTGGCACAGACCAAGCAGACCGCCGAGTTCTCGGCCAACCTGTTCGAGGCCTTCACCCTGGCCACGCTGATCTACTTCACCCTGAACATGGGGCTGATGCTGCTGATGCGCCTGGTCGAGAAGAAAGTCGCGGTGCCGGGCCTGATCTCCGTGGGGGGTAAATAATGGACATGGATTTCAGTGGAATCGTGCCAGCCCTGCCGGGCCTGTGGAACGGCATGAAGATGACCCTGCAGCTGATGCTCATGGGCATCATTGGCGGCATCGCGCTGGGTACCGTGCTGGCACTGATGCGGTTGTCGTCGAGCAAGCTGCTGTCGCGCCTGGCCGGCGCCTACGTGAACTACTTTCGCTCCATCCCGCTGCTGCTGGTGATCACCTGGTTCTACCTGGCGGTACCGTTCGTGCTGCGCTGGATCACCGGCGAAGACACCCCGGTGGGTGCGTTCACCTCCTGCGTCGTGGCATTCATGATGTTCGAGGCGGCGTACTTCTGCGAAATCGTGCGGGCCGGCGTGCAGTCGATCTCCAAGGGCCAGATGGCGGCTGCCCAGGCACTGGGCATGAACTACGCGCAGACCATGCGCCTGATCATCCTGCCCCAGGCATTTCGCAAGATGACCCCGCTGCTGCTGCAGCAGAGCATCATCCTGTTCCAGGACACCTCGCTGGTCTACACCGTGGGCCTGGTGGACTTCCTCAACTCGGCACGGGCCAGTGGCGACATCATCGGGCGCTCCAACGAGTTCCTGCTGTTTGCCGGCGCCGTGTACTTTGTCATCAGCTTCTCCGCTTCCTTCCTGGTCAAGCGTCTGCAGAAAAGGATAACCGTATGATTTCCATCAAGAACGTCAACAAGTGGTACGGCGATTTCCAGGTTCTGACCGACTGCAGCACCGAGGTCAAGAAAGGCGAAGTGGTGGTGGTGTGCGGGCCGTCTGGCTCGGGCAAGTCCACCCTGATCAAGTGCGTCAACGCGCTGGAACCGTTCCAGAAGGGCGACATCGTGGTCGACGGCACCTCGATCGCCGACCCCAAGACCAACCTGCCCAAGCTGCGCTCGCGGGTCGGCATGGTGTTCCAGCACTTCGAACTGTTCCCGCACCTGACCATCACCGAGAACCTGACCATCGCGCAGATCAAGGTGCTGGGCCGCAGCAAGGAAGAAGCCACCAAGAAGGGCCTGCAACTGCTTGAGCGCGTCGGCCTCTCGGCCCATGCGCACAAGCACCCCGGCCAGCTCTCCGGCGGCCAGCAGCAGCGCGTGGCCATCGCCCGCGCCCTGGCCATGGATCCGATCGTGATGCTGTTCGACGAACCCACCTCGGCACTGGACCCGGAAATGGTCAGCGAGGTACTCGACGTGATGGTGCAACTGGCCCACGAAGGCATGACCATGATGTGCGTGACCCACGAAATGGGCTTTGCGCGCAAAGTGGCCAACCGGGTGATCTTCATGGACAAGGGCAACATCATCGAAGACTGCACCAAGGAAGAGTTCTTCGGTGACCAGAGCGTGCGCGACGAGCGTACCCAGCACTTCCTCAGCAAGATCCTGCAGCACTGATGCCGCCCGGTGCCCCTGCCCGGCCCACGCCGGGCAGAGGGCGCTGGTCGTGACAAGGCCACTGTGATGAAATGCGATCCCACGCTCTTTCGCCCAGCCAAGCCTGACCTTGCCGTGAAACCTCGCCTGATCCGCCACCTGTTCCTGCCCCCACTGGTCCTGCTGCTGATGATCGGCCTGGGTGTGATCGGCTACCTGATCAGCGAGCACAACGGCATCCGCACCCTCAGCGAGACCGGCGAGCGTCAGCTTGAACTGCATGCCCGCGCGGTCGAGAGCGAGATCAGCAAGTACACCTACCTGCCCAGCCTGCTGGAACTCGAAGACAGCGTCTCCAGCCTGCTGAACTCCACCGATGGCGACCAGCGCCAGGCGGTCAACGAATACCTCGAAGGGCTCAACCGGCGCAGCCGCAGCCGCGCCATCTATGTGCTCGACACCACCGGCCGGGTGCAGGCCACCAGCAACTGGCGCGACGTCGACAGCTACCTGGGCGAAGACCTCTCGTTCCGTGCCTATTTCCAGAATGCCGTGCGCGGCCAGCCCGGGCGCTTCTACGGCATCGGCAGCACCACCGGCGAACCTGGCTACTACCTGGCCCATGGCCTGGAGGAACACGGCAAGATCATCGGCGTGGCGGTGATCAAGGTGCGCCTGGAAGCCCTCGAAGAGCGCTGGCAGCGAGCCCGCCTGGAAGCTTTCGTCAGCGACGAGAACGGCATCATCATCCTCTCCAGCGACCCGGCGCGGCGGCTGAAGTCGGTGCGCCCGCTGACCCCGGAAATCAAGGAGCGCCTGGCGCGCAGCCTGCAGTACTACTGGTTCCCGCTCAACGAACTGCAGCCGCTGGCGCGCGAGAAGCTCGCCGCCGGGGTCGAGAAGCTGACCTTTCCGGCCAATGCCGAACTGGGCGACAGCAACCGCAAGGTCACCTACCTGGCCCAGACCCGGCGCCTGAGCGACACGCCCTGGCACTTCACCCTGCTGACCCCGCTGCAGGACCTGCGCCACGAATCGATGATCCAGGGCGTGCTGGTGGCCGTGGCCTTCGCCCTGCTGGCGATCCTGCTGATAGCCTGGAACGAGCGACGCAAGGTGATCGCCACCCGCCTGGCCGCCCGCGAGGCGCTGGAAGAAGCCAACAACCAGCTCGAACGCAAGATTACCGAGCGCACCGCCGACCTGCGTGCCAGCAACGAACGCCTCAAGGGCCAGATCCGCGAACGCCGGCACGCCGAGCAGACCCTGCGCCATGCCCAGGACGAACTGGTGCAGGCCGGCAAGCTGGCGGCCATCGGGCAGATGTCGACCAGCATCGCCCATGAGCTGAACCAGCCGCTGGCGGCGCTGCGCACCCTGTCGGGCAACACCGTGCGCTTTCTGCAGCGCGGTGCGCTGGAAACCGCCAGCGCCAACCTGCTGACCATGAACGAACTGATCGACCGCATGGGCCGTATCACCGCCAGCCTGCGCTCGTTCGCCCGGCGCGGCGACGACCGTGGCCAGGCCTCGCTGGAAAAGGCCGTGACCGCCGCCCTGCAACTACTCAATGCGCGCATCGAGGGCTGTCACCTGAAACTGCACCTCGAGTACGCCGACCAGCAACTGACCATCGACCAGACCCGCCTGGAGCAGATCCTGGTCAACCTGATCGGCAACGCCCTGGATGCCATGGCCGCGGTGCCGCTGCCGCAACTCTGGCTCGAAGGCGAGCTGGTGGGCGACAAGTACCGCCTGCGCGGGCGCGACAACGGCCATGGCATCGACGATGAAGCGCGCAAGCACCTGTTCGAACCGTTTTTCACCACCAAACCGGGCGAGCACGGCCTGGGCCTGGGCCTGACCCTGTCGGCCAGCCTCGCCGCTGCAGCCGGCGGTACCCTGAACGTCGAACACCCCGCCAGCGGCGGTACCGCGTTCGTGCTCAGCCTGCCGCTGGTCGATGCCCCCACTGAACCTGCCGAGTCCCTATGACCCCATCGCCCCTTACCGTCCTGATCGTCGAAGACGATCCGCATGTGTTGCTCGGGTGCCAGCAGGCGCTGGCCCTGGAAGATATCGCCTGCGAAGGCGTCGGCAGTGCCGAACAGGCACTGGAGCGCATCGGCGATGATTTCGCCGGCATCGTGGTCAGCGATATCCGCCTGCCGGGCATCGATGGCCTGGAACTGCTCAGCCGCCTCAAGGCCCGCGACAAGAGCCTGCCGGTGGTGCTGATCACCGGCCACGGCGACATCGACATGGCCGTGGGCGCCATGCGCAACGGCGCCTACGACTTCATGGAAAAGCCCTTCTCGCCGGAGCGCCTGGTGGATGTGGTGCGCCGGGCGCTGGAACAGCGCGGCCTGGCCCGCGAAGTGTTCTCGCTGCGCCGCCAGCTGGCCGAGCGCAGCACCCTGGAGGGGCGCATCATCGGCCGCTCGCCGGCCATGCAGAACCTGCGCGAGCTGATCGCCAACGTCGCCGATACCTCGGCCAACGTGCTGATCGAGGGCGAGACCGGCACCGGCAAGGAGCTGGTCGCGCGCTGCCTGCACGACTTCAGCCGGCGCCAGAGCCAGCCCTTCGTGGCGTTGAACTGCGGCGGCCTGCCGGAGAACCTGTTCGAGACCGAGATCTTCGGCCACGAGGCCAACGCCTTCACGGGTGCCGGCAAGCGCCGCATCGGCAAGATCGAGCACGCCAACGGCGGCACGCTGTTTCTCGACGAAGTCGAGAGCATGCCGCTCAACCTGCAGATCAAGCTGCTGCGCGTGTTGCAGGAGCGCACCCTGGAACGCCTGGGCTCGAACCAGAGCATTGCGGTGGATTGCCGGGTGATCGCCGCCACCAAATCGGACCTGGATGCCCTCGGCCAGACCGGCCAGTTTCGCAGCGACCTGTACTACCGCCTCAACGTGGTGACCCTGGAACTGCCGCCGCTGCGCGAGCGCCGCGAAGACATCCTGCAACTGTTCGAGCACTTCCTGCAGCAGTCGGCCCTGCGCTTCGACCGCGAGGCACCGCCGCTGGACAGCCAGACCCTGTCGCGCCTGATGGCCCATGACTGGCCGGGCAACGTGCGCGAGCTGCGCAACGTGGCCGAGCGCCACGCCCTGGGCCTGCCGGCGTTCAAGAAGGCCGGCGCCAATGTGGCGCAGAGCCTGGGCTTTGCCGAGGCGGTCGAGGCCTTCGAGCGCAACCTGCTCAGCGACGCCCTGCAGCGCACCGGCGGCAACCTCAGCCAGGCCAGCCAGGAGCTGGGCATGGCCAAGACCACCCTGTTCGACAAAGTCAAAAAATACGGCCTGGCCTGAGCGAGCGTTTCGATGGACATGATTCTCAAGGCCTGCCTGGGCGCCGTGGTGGTGCTGATCATCGCGGCCCTGGCCAAGACCCGCAATTACTACGTGGCCGGGCTGGTGCCGCTGTTTCCCACCTTTGCCCTGATTGCCCACTACATCATCGGCAAGGGCCGCTCGCTGGAGGACCTGAAGGCCACCATCGTGTTCGGCATGTGGTCGATCATCCCCTACTTCGTGTACCTGGCCGCGCTGTACGTGCTGGTCGACCGCCTGCGCCTGGAGCTGTCACTGGCGCTGGCGGCGGTGGCCTGGCTGATCGCCGCCACCGTGCTGGTCAGCGTATGGGTGCGCCTGCACTAGCGTTGGGCCAGATGGCCCAGCTCTTCGCGGTGCGCCTTCAGGTAAGGCAGTACCGCCGCCAGCAGCGGGGCCTTGAACGGCTCCTGGAAGCGGTGCGCCAGGCCCGGTATCAGGCGTAGCTGGCTGCCCTGGATGTGCGCGGCCAGGTGCACGCCGTGCATCACCGGCAACAGCGGGTCGGCCGTGCCGTGCACCACCAGGGCCGGGACTCGCAGGTTGTCGAGCAGCTCGACACGGCTGGGCTCGGCAAGTATGGCCATGACCTGGCGCTGCACGCCTTCGGGGTTGAAGGCCCGGTCGTAAGCGGTGGCGGCCTGCTGCAACAGGGCCTGGCGATCATCCTGCACCTGCGGGCTGCCCAGCGCGGCCAGCAGGTCGGCCTGCTGCTCCAGGGCCACCTGGCGATTCGGCGCACCGCGCCGGGCCAACTGCCGAACCAGCGCCGGCGCAGGCGCCGGCAGCCCCTGCGCCCCCGAACTGGACATGATCAGGGTCAGGCTCTCGACCCGCTCGGGCGCCATCGCCGCCAGGTGCTGGGCAATCATTCCACCCATGCTCACCCCCAGCACATGAAAGCGCTGCGCGTGCAGCGCATCCATCAGCGCCAGGCCATCAGCGGCCATGTCGCTCAGGCTGTAGGGCGCCGCCACCGGCAGGCCGAGCCGGTAGCGCAGCGCCTCGACCGTCAGGTTGGCCTGGGCGGGGGGCTGGTTCCAGCGCGACAGGCCGACGTCGCGGTTGTCGTAGCGGATCACCCTGAAGCCCTGCTGGCACAGCGCAAGTACCACCTCGTCGGGCCAGTGGATCAACTGGCCGCCCAGGCCCATGACCAGCAGCAGGGCCGGGTCGCTGTCACGCCCGATGCTCTGATAGGCCAGGCTGACCGGCCCCGCCTCGGCGTATCGGATACCTGAAGTGATGTCGCAGCGAGGCGCCGCGAACGAAGAAAAGGCGCTGCACAGCGCCACCAGAAACAGGATTGCCCGCATGAAAGAAACACCAGAGTGCAGTTCGCCAGTAAAGCGCGAGTCTGATGAAGTTCATGCCGGCGCGCTGCCACAGATCGGTGACCGTTTGATGACAACTGCCGGGCGGTCGACAGCATCGTCAACATGAGACAAACTCAACGAATTGCCCCACCCATCAAATTCTGTTCATGGAGCACCCTGGTGCTGGAAATTCGCCACCTCAAGACCCTGCACGCCCTGCGCGAAGCCGACAGCCTGGTGGAGGCCGCCGAGCGCCTGCACCTGACCCAGTCGGCGTTGTCCCACCAGTTCAAGGAACTCGAAGAACGCCTGGGCATGCAGTTGTTCACCCGCAAGACCAAGCCGATCCGCTTCACCAGCGCCGGCCTGCGCCTGCTGCAACTGGCCGATGCCACCCTGCCGCTGCTGCGCGGCGCCGAACGGGACATTGCGCGCCTGGCCGGCGGCACCGCCGGGCGCCTGCACATGGCCATCGAGTGCCACAGCTGCTTCCAGTGGCTGATGCCCACCATCGACCAGTTCCGCGATGCCTGGCCAGAGGTGGAGCTGGACCTGGCCTCGGGCTTCGCCTTCGCCCCGCTGCCGGCCCTGGCCCGCGGCGACCTGGACCTGGTGGTGACCTCAGACCCGCTGGAGCTGACCGGTATCACCTACGTGCCGCTGTTCACCTACGAGGCGATGCTGGCGGTGGCAAACCAGCACGTACTGGCCTCCAGGCCCTACGTGGTGCCGCAGGACCTGGCCACGGAAACCCTGATCACCTACCCGGTGGAACGCGACCGTCTGGACATCTTCACGCGCTTTCTGGAACCTGCCGACATCGAGCCCGGGCAGGTGCGCACCGCCGAGCTGACGGTGATGATGATGCAGTTGGTGGCCAGCGGACGCGGAATATGCGGCATGCCGCACTGGGCCCTGCACGAGTACAGCTCGCGCGGCTACGTGAAGGGCAAGCGCCTGGGTGAAAAGGGCCTGTTCGCCACGCTGTACGCCGCAGTGCGCAGCGACATGCTCGATGCACCGTATATGCGCGACTTTCTGCTGACCGCCAAGGACACCTCGTTCTCGACCCTGGATGGGGTCAGTGCAGTGCGCTGAAGGTTCAAGCGGCAAGCATCAAGCCAGTTTGCGTTGTTCCTGCACCAGGCGCAGCGCAAGGGCCGCCAGCACAAAGCCCATCACGTAGCGCTGCAACATCAGCCACAGCGGGTAGCGCGCGAACCAGGCCGACAGGCCGGCGGCGAACAGTGCGATCAGCAGGTTCACGGTGAAGCTCACGCCGATCTGGGTCAGGCCCAGGGTCAGGCTCTGCGCCAGCACCGAGCCGTGCTCGGGCGAAATGAACTGCGGCAGCACCGACAGGTAGAACACCGCCACCTTGGGGTTCAGCACGCTGGTCAGAAACCCCATCGTCACCAGCCGCGCCGGTGAATCAGGGGCCAGCTCACGGGGCTCGAACGGCGAGCGCGCACCCGGCTTGACCGCCTGCCAGGCCATCCACAGCAGGTAGCCGGCACCGGCCCAGCGCAGCAGGTCGTAACCCAGCGGCACGGCCATGAACAACGCGGTGAGGCCCACAGCTGCGGCCGTCATGTGCACCAGAAACCCGCCCACCACACCGATCAGCGACGTCACGCCGGCCATGCGGCCCTGGCAGATCGAGCGCGAGATCAGGTAGATCATGTTCGGCCCGGGGGTCAGTACCATCAGCAGCGCGGCGCCGCTGAACAGCAGCCATTCGTGCAGCGGGATCATTGCGCGGCCCGTTGCAGGTGCAGCGGCAGGATCAGGTCGCGGGTCAGCGGCGCCAGTTCGAGGTGATCCACCTGGTGGGCGTCGACCCAGCAGGCTTCCTCGATTTCCGCTGCGGGTTCAAGCGTCAGGTCGGTGTGCAACTGAAACAGCTCGGCCTGCACTTCGAAACCCGGCTCGTTGGCCGCCGGTGCGCTGAACTGGCCCAGGTACTGCGCCTGCTGCGGGTCGATGCGCAGGCCCAGCTCTTCGAACAGCTCGCGGGCCAGGGCATCGACGGGTTGCTCGTGGGGTTCGATCTTGCCGCCAGGCTGCATGAAGGCCAGGGTGCCGCGCTTGCGTACCAACAGGGTACGGCCCTGAGCATCGAGCAACAGGGCAGCGGCGATACGGATGGTTTTGCTCATGGTGGGCGGCTCGTGGCGGGGAAGGCGCGCTAGGATCACATGCTGGCGCAGGGCTTTCAATCTTGCTGAGCGCTTCGCCGGCACGGCCGGCTCCCACAGGTTCGGCGCATTCCCTGTAGGAGCCGGCCTTGCCGGCGAAGCGGCCGCAGCAGCCTGACGAAAGCCCCTTGCAACCAGGGCGCAACGACCGCATAAACAGCTGATGAACCTGCCCGCCCGCAATCACCCGGTACTCGACGGCTTCCACCCCGCCGTCCGTGCCTGGTTCCAGCACCGTTTCGCCACGGTGACCGCCGCCCAGGCCCAGGCGTGGCCGCTGATCCGCAGCGGGCAATCGCTGCTGGTGGCGGCCCCCACCGGCTCCGGCAAGACCCTCACCGCGTTCCTCGCGGTCCTCGACGAACTCTTCACCCAGGCCCTGCACGCCGGCGGCGAGCTGCCCGAACAGACGCTGGTGGTGTACGTCTCGCCGCTCAAGGCGCTGTCCAACGACATCCAGCTCAACCTGCAGGCCCCCCTGGCCGGTATCAGCGCCGAACTGGCCGCCCTCGGGCTGCCCACCCCTACCCTGCGCACCGCAGTGCGCAGCGGCGATACCCCGCAGAAGGAACGCGCGGCCATGCGCCGCCAGCCCCCGCATATCCTGGTGACCACCCCCGAGTCGCTGTACGTGCTGCTCGGCTCGACGTCCGGGCGCCAGGGCCTGGCCTCGGTGCACACGGTAATCGTCGACGAGATCCACGCCGTGGCCGGCAACAAGCGCGGCAGCCACCTGGCGTTGAGCCTGGAACGCCTGCAGGCGCTGTGCCAGCGCCCGCTGCGGCGCATCGGCCTGTCGGCCACCCAGCGTCCGATCGAGCGGGTGGCGCAGTACCTGGTGGGCGATCAGCGCCCGTGCGCCCTGGTGGATATCGGCCATGCGCGCCAGCGCGACCTGGCCATCGAGGTACCGCGCGCGCCATTGGGTGCGGTGATGGCCAACGATGTGTGGGAGCTGGTCTACGATCGCCTCGCGCAACTGGCCCGCGAGCACCGCACCACCCTGGTGTTCGTCAACACCCGGCGCCTGGCCGAGCGCCTGGCACGCCACCTGGGCGAGCGCCTGGGGCGCGAGGCGGTGGCCGCGCACCATGGCAGCCTGGCAAAGGAATTTCGCCTCGACGCCGAGCAGCGTCTCAAGCGCGGCGAGCTGCAGGTGCTGGTGGCCACCGCCTCGCTGGAGCTGGGCATCGACATCGGCGAGGTCGACCTGGTGTGCCAGATCGGCTCGCCTGGCTCGATTGCCGCGCTGCTGCAGAGGGTTGGCCGCTCCGGCCACCAGGTGGACGGCACCCCCAAGGGTCGTGTGTTCGCCACCACCCGCGACGAGCTGATCGAGTGCGTGGCCCTGCTCGACTGCGTGCGCCGTGGCGAGCTGGACGAGCTGCATATCCCCAACGCACCGCTGGACGTGCTGGCCCAGCAGATCGTCGCCGAGGTCAGTTGCCAGCCCTGGGACGAACAGGCGCTGTTTGCGTGCCTCACCCGCGCGATGCCCTACGCCAATCTCGACCAGGCACATTACCAGGCCCTGCTGCGCATGCTCGCCGAAGGCTACAGCGGGCGCCAGGGCGTGCGCGGCGCGTACCTGCACCGCGATGCGGTCAGTGCCCAGTTGCGTGGACGGCGCGGCAGCCAGCTGGCCGCCCTGACCAGTGGCGGGGCGATACCGGACAACGCCGACTACCGCGTGCTGCTCGAACCCCAGGCCTTGAACATCGGCAGCGTGAACGAAGACTTCGCGGTGGAGAGCATCGCCGGCGACATCTTCCAGCTGGGCAACGCGTCGTACCGCATCCTGCGCGTGGAGGCCGGCAAGGTACGGGTAGAGGATGCCCACGGGCAACCGCCGACCATCCCCTTCTGGCTGGGCGAGGCGCCGGGGCGCAGCGACGAGCTGTCCTTCGCGGTGGCACGCCTGCAAGCCGAAATCGACCAGCGCCTGGATACCAGCGGCGGCCAGCTGCAACCGCTGCTGACCTGGCTGCACGCCACGCTCGGGCTGAACGCGGACAGCGCCGAGCAACTGCTCGACTACCTGGCCCGCACCCGCCAGGCCCTCGGCGCCCTGCCCTCGCAGGACACCCTGATCATGGAGCGCTTTTTCGATGAGTCCGGCGGTACCCAACTGATCATCCACTCGCCCTTCGGCAGCCGCATCAACCGCGCCTGGGGGCTGGCACTGCGCAAGCGCTTCTGTCGCACCTTCAATTTCGAGTTGCAGGCGGCAGCCAGCGAGGATGCGCTGATCCTGTCGCTGTCGGCCGGCCACAGTTTTGCCCTGGAAGAGGTGTGGCGCTACATTTCCAGCGCCAGTGCCGAGCACCTGCTGACCCAGGCCGTGCTCGATGCGCCGCTGTTCGGCGTGCGCTGGCGCTGGAACGCCGGGGTGTCGCTGGCACTGCCGCGCTATGCCGGCGGGCGCAAGGTCGCCCCGCAGATCCAGCGCATGAAAAGCGAAGACCTCACCGCTGCCGTGTTCCCCGACCAGCTGGCGTGCCTGGAAAACATCGTCGGCGAGCGCGAGATTCCCGACCTCCCGCTGGTGGAGCAGACCCTCGACGACTGCCTGCACGAGGCGATGGATTGCGAGGGCTGGCTGAACCTGTTGCGGCGCATCGAAGACAAGCGCATCCGCCTGATCTGCCGCGACCTGCCGGCGCCTTCGCCCCTGGCGGCGGCGATCCTGAATGCACGTCCATACGCCTTTCTCGATGACGCACCGCTGGAAGAGCGGCGCACCCAGGCCGTGCTCAACCGGCGCTGGAGCGACCCGCAAAGTGCCGACGACCTGGGCGCACTGGATCCGCAGGCGATTGCCGCAGTGCGTGCCGAGGCCTGGCCGTTGCCAGGCGGCGCTGACGAAATGCACGAGGCACTGATGAGCCTGGCGGCCGTGTGCGATGCCGAGGTGCAGGCCAACCCGGGCTGGCTGGCATGGCTGCAGCAACTGACCGCCGGCGCACGCGCCTGCCACCTGAAGTTGCCGCAGGGTGGCGGCCTGTGGCTGGCCCGCGAACGCCTGCCGTGGCTGCTGGCGCTGTACCCGCAAGCGGCGCCCACCCCATTGCCCGGGTTCGATCAGCCCATCGATGCCGACAGTGCTGCCGTGGAACTGCTGCGCGCGCGCCTGAGCGGCTTCGGCCCGCTGACCAGCAGCGAGATCGGCGCGCCGCTGTGCTTGAGCCCCTCACAGGTCGAGCAGGCCATGCTGCGCCTGGAAGCCGAGGGCTATGTGATGCGCGGGCACTTCAGCCCGGGCCACACCCCTGAACAATGGTGCGAACGCCACCTGCTGGCGCGCATCCACCGCTACACGCTCAAGCGCCTGCGCCGCGAAATCGAGCCGGTCAGCCTGCAGGACTTCATGCGCTTTCTGTTCGACTGGCAGCACCTTTCGCCCGGCACCCGGCTGGAGGGCCCGGCGGCGCTGGGCGAGGCGCTGACCCAACTGGAAGGCTTCGCCGCAGCGGCCTCGGCCTGGGAAAGCGACCTGCTGCCGAGCCGGCTGCGCGACTACAGTGGGCAGTGGCTGGACGATGCCTGCCGGGCCGGCAAGTTCGTGTGGGCTCGCCTGGCCCCTTCGGGCAAGGCTGCGGCCAGTACCCTGCGCAGCACCCCTGTCGTGCTGCTGCCACGGGCGCGGCTGGGGTTGTGGCGAGCACTGGCCGCCACCGACGACGCCCCGGCACCGTCGCCCCGCGCGCAACGTGTACTGGCCGCGCTCAGCGAGCACGGCGCACTGTTTTTCGATGAGCTGCGCGACGAGGCACGCCTGTTGCCCAGCGAGCTGGAGACAGCCCTGCAGGAACTGGTGGCGGCCGGGCAGATCAGTGCCGACAGCTTTGCCGGCCTGCGTGCACTGATCACCCCGGCCAGCAAGCGCCAGGCACGCAGCCATCGGCGTGGTCGCGGGGCATTCAGTGGCGGCATGGAGGACGCCGGGCGCTGGGCATTGCTGCGCCGCGCCGGCACGCCGGCCGAGGACGCCCTGGAACAGGTGGCCCTGACCCTGCTGCGCCGCTATGGCGTGGTGTGCTGGCGGCTGCTCGAACGCGAGGCCGACTGGCTGCCGAGCTGGCGGGACCTGCTGCGCACGTTGCACCGCCTGGAGGCGCGTGGCGAGATCCGTGGCGGTCGCTTCATCAGCGGGCTGGCCGGCGAACAGTTCGCCTTGCCCGAGGCCATCGGCGTATTGCGCGAAGTACGCAGGCGCCCGCTGGATGGCAGCCTGGTGGCGGTGAGTGCCAGCGACCCGCTGAACCTGGTGGGCACCTTGCTGCCCGGCAGCAAGGTGGCAGCGGTGAGCGGCAACCGGGTGGTGTACCGCGACGGCGTGGCGGTAGCGGCGCGGGTGGCGGGCAAGGCGCAGTACTGGGTGCAGGAGGATGCGGCGCTGCGTGAGCGGGTGGTGCGCGATGTCCATCACTGATCCCGAAGCTTTGCGGTGTGTGCAGGAGCCGGCATTGCCGGCGAAGGCCGCAACGCTGTCTTGATGGGTTCACTGGCATCCAATCCCCCATTCGATATAAGGTCTTGGATTGCCTGCAAAAGGAACCCGCATGAGCCTCTCCCTCCTCAGCCGTTATGCCTTCTTCGCCGCGTGTGTCGTGTTCACCCTCGCCAGCCTGCCGTTCCTGCACCACGACTGGCTGTGGCCCTTCACCCTGGTCACCGGCCTGCTCAGCCTGCTGGGCCTGTTCGACCTGCTGCAGAGCCGCCATGCGGTGCGGCGCAACTACCCGATCCTGGGCAATATCCGCTACCTGGTGGAGGGCATCCGCCCGGAAATCCGCCAGTACCTGCTCGAATCCGACAGCGATGCGCTGCCCTTCTCCCGCGCCCAGCGCTCGCTGGTGTACTCGCGGGCCAAGAACGAAACCGCCGACAAGCCGTTCGGCACCCTGATCGACGTCTACCAGTCGGGCTTCGAATTCATCGGCCACTCCATGCGCCCGGCACCGCTCAGCGACCCCGAGAGCTTTCGGGTGATCGTCGGCGGCCCGCAGTGCACCCAGCCCTATTCGGCCTCGGTGTTCAACATCTCGGCCATGAGCTTCGGCTCGCTCAGCGCCAACGCCATTCGCGCCCTCAACCAGGGCGCCAAGCTCGGCAACTTCGCACATGACACCGGCGAGGGCAGCATCAGCCCCTACCACCGCGAACATGGCGGCGACCTGACCTGGGAACTGGGCAGCGGCTACTTCGGCTGCCGCACCTCGGACGGTCGCTTCGACCCCGAGCGCTTCGCGCAGCAGGCCAGCAGCCCGCAGGTGCGAATGATCGAAATCAAGATGAGCCAGGGCGCCAAGCCCGGCCACGGCGGCATCCTGCCCAAGCACAAGGTGACCCAGGAAATCGCCGACACCCGCGGCATCATGATGGGCGAAGACTGCATCTCGCCGTCGCGCCACAGCGCCTTCTCCACCCCCATCGAGCTGATGCAGTTCATTGCCCAGCTGCGCGAGCTGTCCGGCGGCAAGCCGGTCGGCTTCAAGTTCTGCCTGGGCCACCCGTGGGAGTTCATGGGCATTGCCAAGGCCATGCTCGAGACCGGCATCCTGCCCGACTTCATCGTGGTCGACGGCAAGGAAGGCGGCACCGGCGCCGCGCCGGTGGAGTTCACCGACCACATCGGCGTGCCGCTGCGCGAAGGGCTGCTGTTCGTGCACAACACCCTGGTGGGGCTGAACCTGCGCGACAAGATCAAGCTGGGCGCCAGCGGCAAGATCGTCAGTGCGTTCGATATCGCCAGCGTGCTGGCCATCGGTGCCGACTGGGCCAACTCGGCGCGCGGCTTCATGTTCGCCATCGGCTGCATCCAGTCGCAAAGCTGCCATACCAACAAGTGCCCGACCGGCGTGGCCACCCAGGACGGCCTGCGCCAGCGGGCGCTGGTGGTGCCGGACAAGGCGCAGCGGGTGTTCAGCTTCCACCGCAACACGCTCAAGGCGCTGGCCGAGATGCTCGCCGCCGCCGGGCTGGATCACCCCTCGCAGCTGGAGGCCAAGCACCTGGTGCGGCGCATGTCGGCCACCGAGATCAAGCTGTTCTCGCAGCTGCACGTGTTCCTCAAGCCGGGTGAACTGCTTACCGGCGAGGTGAACGGCGAGTTCTACTCGCGGATGTGGCAGATGGCGCGGGCAGACAGTTTCGAGCCCAACGCCGAAGCGGCGTAACGACGTCGCCGACTCCTCACCTGCAGGAGCCGGCATTGCCGGCGAAGGGGCAGTACAGCCACATAAAAACCCCGGCCTGGGCCGGGGTTGTGTACATCAGGATGCGCTGGATGCCGCCACTGCTTCACTGTCGCCCTTGGGCGCCAGCTTGAACACGTGGTACAGCACCGTCAGCATTACCAGGAACGCCGGGCCGATGAACAGCGCCACGCGGGTTTCCTCGAAGTAGGCCATCAGGCCGACCACCAGGATCAGGAACGCCAGGGCCAGGTAGGAACTCAGCGGCCACAGCCACATGCGGTACTTGAGCGCGGCCCGTTCGGCCTGGCTCAGCCCGGCGCGAAAGCGCAGTTGCGCCAGCAGGATCATCACCCAGGTCCAGATCGCGCCGAAGGTAGCGATCGAGGTCACCCACACGAAGACCTTTTCAGGTACCAGGTAGTTGGCCAGCACGCCCAGCAGCAGCGCGCCGATCGACAGCAGTAGTGCATTGCGCGGCACGCCGTTGCGCGAGGTGCGCGCAAAGCTGGCCGGCGCCTGGCCGTTCTGCGCCAGGCTGTAGAGCATGCGCCCGGTACTGAAGATACCGCCGTTGCACGACGACAGCGCCGCGGTGATCACCACGAAGTTGATGATGCCGGCTGCGGTCTTGATGCCCAGGCGCTCGAAGGTCATCACGAACGGGCTGCCCTGGCTGCCGATCTCGTTCCACGGGTACAGCGACAGGATCACGAACAGCGCGCCGACATAGAACAGCAGGATGCGCCAGAACACCGAGCCGATGGCCTGCGGGATGGTCTTTTGCGGGTTGCGCGCTTCACCGGCGGTAAGGCCGATCATCTCCACGCCCAGGTAGGCGAACATCACCATCTGCAGCGACATCAGCACGCCGGTCACGCCGTTGGGCATGAAGCCGCCGTGACTCCACAGGTTGGAGATGCCCAGCGCCACACCGTCGTTGCCGAAGCCGAAGGCGATCACGCCGATGCCGCCCAGCACCATGGCGATGATGGTCACGATCTTGATCAGGGCGAACCA
The DNA here is from genome assembly GCF_002018915.1 of Pseudomonas sp. MF6396. NCBI lineage: Bacteria > Pseudomonadati > Pseudomonadota > Gammaproteobacteria > Pseudomonadales > Pseudomonadaceae > Pseudomonas > Pseudomonas sp. MF6396. The sequence goes on from NZ_MVOK01000011.1 coordinate 111,581, forward strand.
GAACTCGAACTCGCCGAAGGCCTTCACCGCCACCAGGTTGATCGCGCCCATGCTGCCCAGCGCCGCCAGCGCCCAGATCCAGCGCGGTACGTCCGGGAACCAGATGCCCATGTAGATGGCCACCGCGGTGATCTCGGCGACACAGGTCACCAGCCACAGGAACCAGTAGTTCCAGCCGGTCAGAAAGCCCGCCAGCGGGCCCAGGTAGTCTTGTGCGTAGCGGCTGAAGGACCCGGCCACCGGGTTGTGCACGGCCATCTCGCCCAGCGCGCGCATGATCACCAGGATCGCCAGGCCGCCGATGATGTAGGACAGCATGATCGCCGGCCCGGCCATTTCGATGGCCTTGGCCGAACCGAGGAACAGCCCGACACCGATACAGGCGCCCAGCGCCATCAGGCGAATGTGACGTTCGCCGAGTTCCCGCTTGAGTGGGCCGCCCTGGGCGGTCTCACCATGAGAAGGGTGGTTGCCGACTGGCATAGGAATACAACCTCATTTTGTTATTGGATATAACCCTTCGTGCAGGCTGTACAGCGCCGATAGGCTGCTGTTTCGCCGCGCCGGGCTCACCTTGTGGGCAAGCACGTCGACCGGTGCGCGGAGCACCGGCCGAGCGAAAGGGGCGAGCAGTATAGGAAGGCCGCTACAGGGCTTTTCACTATATAAACCCCGATATTTGGCGAGAACTCTCGGCAATTACCGCTTATTCGGAGTGGCATTACCCGCGCTTGGCCGTGCGGGTGTCAACCGGGCGGCTAACATAGCACCAAAACGGGGCAACACAACCTTGCACCAAAGGCGCATGTTCGCGCCGTGATTGGCGAACCTGCCGCTGGCAACCCACAAATTTTTCATCAATTGCGACCAGCGTCTAAGCTTCAGGCAAGCGAGACGAACATACGCAGCCGGGCTGAACACTATGGGCGCACAGTGGCAAACGGAACCAGACAAGACGCAGGCTGCCGCAGAACAACCGGATACTCCCGCATTGCCCAAACGTCCCCGCCGGCGCTATGGCTGGTGGCTGTTCGGCCTGCTGGTGCTGGGGGCCCTGGTACTGCTGGGCCTGGCGATCGCCCGTGAAATGCACACCTCGCGCCTGCAGGCGCGCGAGTTCAGCCAGTTCGCCGCCACCCTGAGCTATTCGATGCACAAGGGCCCCAGCGATGCCGTCATCTACCCGGGCGAAGGCCCGTTCGACAAGCGTCTGGGCTACAGCGCGCTGGGCGAGTTCCTGCCGCGGCTGTTCAAGCGCGATTACGTGATCGTCGAGCAGGCGCGTTTTTCGCCGGCGCTGATGAACTATGTGCAGCACGGGTTCTTCGTGCCCTATGCCGAGAAGATCCAGGCCGGCCTGTCGATCACCGACTGCAAGGGCGACGCGCTGTACCAGTTCCATTACCCGCAGCACCTGTACCCGGATTTCGCCTCGATCCCGCCGGTGATCGTGCACAGCCTGCTGTTCATCGAGAACCGCGACCTGCTCGACCCCGCCGATCCGCGCAGCAACCCGGCGGTGGACTGGCCGCGCTTCGCCATGGCCGCCTACAGTCAGGTCGCCAAGCACCTGGCCCTGCCCGGCCAGTCGGCCGGCGGCAGCACGCTGGCCACGCAGCTGGAAAAATACCGCCACTCCCCCGATGGCCTCACGGTGTCGGGCAGCGAGAAACTGCGCCAGATGATTTCGGCCAGCGTGCGCGCCTACCAGGACGGGCCGCAGACCCTGGGCGCACGCCAGCGCATCGTGCGCGACTACCTCAACAGCGTGCCGCTGTCGGCGGTACCCGGCCACGGCGAAGTGCACGGCATGGCCGAGGGCCTGCGGGTGTGGTACGGCGCCGACTTTGCCGAGGTCAACAAGACCCTGGCCAGTACCGACAGCGACCCGGCCAGTCTGACCGCACGTGGCCTGGCGCTGCGCCAGGTGCTGTCGCTGATGATTGCCCAGCGCCGCCCGTCGCACTTTCTGTCCAAGGGTCGCAACGAACTGGCCACCCTCACCGACAGCCACGTGCGCCTGCTGGCCGCCAACAACATCATCGACCGCCCGCTGGCCGATGCCGCGCTGGCAAGCAAGGTGGTGTTTCGCGACTGGGTGGCGCAGCCGACCATCGTGCCCATCGTCACCAACAAGGGCATCAGCGTGGCTCGCAGCCGCTTGTCGTCGGCGCTGGGGCGCCCGCTGTACGACCTGGACCGCCTCGACCTGTCGGCCACCAGCACGCTGCAGGCCGACCTGCAGGGGCAGGTCAGCGAGTACCTCAAGAGCCTCGCCGACCCGGCCTTTGCGGCGCAGATGGGGCTGATTGGCGAACGCCTGCTGACCCCCACCAGCACCACCCAGGTGCGCTACAGCTTCACCCTGCTGGAACGCACCGCCGACGGCTCGCGGGTACGGGTACAGACCGACAGCACCGACCAGCCGTTCGACATCAACGAGGGCAGCAAGCTTGAGCTGGGCTCCACCGCCAAGTTGCGGGTGCTGACCCAGTACCTGGAAATCATCGCCGAGCTGCACGACAAGTACGTCGACATGACCCCGGCCCAGTTGAGCAAGGTGGAGGTGGCCGACACCGACTTCATCAGCCGCTGGGCCCTGGATTACCTGGCCCGCAACAAGGACCGCAACATCACCGCGATGCTCGACGCGGCGCTGGAGCGCAAGTATTCGGCCAGCCCCGGCGAAGCCTTTTTCACCGGCGGCGGCATGCACGTGTTCAACAACTTTCGCCGCGAGGACAACGGCCGCATGCCGACCCTCAAGGATGCCCTGCGCGAGTCGATCAACCTGCCCTTCATTCGCCTGATGCGCGACCTGGTGCGCTACAGCACCTATTCGGCACCGGGCAACAGCGGCAAGTTGCTCAAGGACGATGCCGAGCCGCGGCGCCAGGAATACCTTGCCCGCTTCGCCGACCGCGAGGGCACCGACTTCATGCGCCGGTTCTGGAAGAAGTACCAGCGCAAGACCTCCCAGGAACGCCTGGACACCTTTCTCGACAGCCTGCGGGTCACGCCGATCCGCCTGGCCGCCGTGCACCGCTACCTGTTCCCCGAGGCCGACCAGGCCACCTTCAACGCCTTCGTGCGCGCGCACATGAAGGCCGAGCCAGGGGCGGCCAAGCGGCCACCGCTGAAAAAGGACCAACTGACCGACCAGCGTCTGGAAGGCCTGTATGCCGCCTACGGCCCGGGCACCTACGACCTGCCCGACCAGGGCTACATCGCCCGGGTGCACCCGCTGGACCTGTGGCTGCTGGGCTACCTGCTGAAGAACCCCACCGCAAGCTTTCAGGACGCGGTGCTGGCCAGCCATTTCGAACGCCAGGAAGTCTACAGCTGGCTGTTCAAGAGCCGGCACAAGGGCGCCCGTGACAGCCGTATCCGTACCATGGTCGAGATCGAGGCGTTCCTCGACATTCACCAGCGCTGGAAGCGCGTGGGCTACCCGTTCGATCACCTGGTGCCATCGCTGGCCACCGCCATCGGCAGCTCGGGCGACCGCCCGGCGGCGCTGGCCGAGCTGGTGGGCATCATCCAGAACGACGGCGTGCGCCTGCCGGTGCTGCGTATCGACACCCTGCACTTCGCCGCCGACACGCCCTATGAACTGCGCCTGGCCGGTGACCCGGACCGGGGCCAGCGGGTGCTGTCGGTGGAAGTGGCGCGGGCCCTGCGCGGGGCCATGTCGCAGGTGGTGGACGCCGGTACGGCACGACGGGTGTCGGGGAGCTTCAAGCTGCCCGACGGCACCCTGCTGACCATGGGCGGCAAGACCGGCACCGGGGACAACCGCATCGAGAGCTTCGGTGCTGGCCGGCGGCTGATCGGTTCGCGTTCGTTGAACCGCACCGCGACGTTCGTGTTCTTTCTGGGCGACAACCATTTCGGCACCTTGACGGCGTTCGTGCCGGGGCGCGCGGCCGAGGCATTCAAGTTCACCTCGGCGTTGCCGGTGCAGGTGCTCAAGGGCATGGCGCCGATACTGCTGCCGTACCTGCAACCGGGGGGCAACACGTTGTGCACGCCGCCGCTGGTGGCAACGCAAGACCTTTCGAAGCCCTGAAGCCATTCGCCCGCCTGCACCAACCACACGCTTGCGTGCAGGAGCCGGCCTTGCCGGCGAAACAGATCACTGCCAAATGCGAAAAATAATCATCTCCACGCCTTGCGTTAAGATATATCTTGAGTAATATCTTTAGATACATCGAAACGCAGACAGGAGACAGTCCATGCGTGACCATCACCCACCCCACCGCGACAGCGGCGAGCGCCATGACGGCTTCGAGCGCCGGCACGGCCGTGAACGCGGCGACCGTGGCCCCCGCGTGTTCGCCCCCGGCGATCTCAAGTTGCTGCTGCTGGCCATGCTTTCGGAAAAGCCCGGGCACGGCTACGACCTGATCCGCCAGATCGAGGCCGAGTTCGACGGCGGCTACAGCCCCAGCCCCGGCGTGATCTACCCGACCCTGACCTTTCTCGAAGAGAGCGAGCTGATCAGCGGCGAAGTCCACGGCAGCAAGAAGCTCTACAGCGTCACCGACGCCGGGCGCCAGTCGCTGGTCGACCAGGCCATCGCCCTGGACGGCGTGCGCACGCGCATCGAGGTGAGCAAGCGCTCGATGCGCGTGCACGACCGTCCGCCGGAAATCCACGAAGCCGTACACAACCTGCGCCATGCCTTGCAGATCCACGCCGGGCGCTGGAACCCCGCAGAGATCGAGCGGGTACGCACCCTGCTCAACGACACCGCAAAAGCCATCGTTGCCGGCCCGGCAACCCCCACCCAGGAGACTTCCGAATGACGGACAGCCCCAACCTTTCGATCCATCGCGTCAACCACGAGATCAAGCGCCGCCGCCTCGAGGTACTGCGCGTGACCGAGCTGACCCCGCGCATGCGCCGCATCACCCTCGGCGGCGCCGAGCTGCAGGGCTTTCTCAGCGTCGGCAGCGACGACCACGTCAAACTCATGTTCGCCTGCTCCCCCGAAGAACAGGTGGCCCTGGACAACCCCGGCGCCACCGACGTGCGACCGACCATGCGCGAGTACACCCCGCGGCGCATCGACCTGGCCGCCGGCGAGCTGGACCTGGACTTCGTGCTGCACGGCGATGGCCCCGCCTCCACCTGGGCGGCCCAGGCCGAACCCGGCCATTACCTGCATATCGCCGGGCCACGCGCCTCGCTGGTGGTGCCGGACATCTTCGACAGCTACCTGCTGGTGGGCGATGAAACCGCCATCCCGGCCATCGGCCGCCGGCTCGAAGAGTTGCCAGCCGGACGCCAGGTGCTGGCGGTGATCGAAATCGAGGACGACCAGGAACGCCAGCCGCTGCCCAGCGCGGCGCAGGTCGAGGTGATCTGGGTACGGCGCCACCAGCAGGACGTGCTGCAGGTGTTGCGCGACCTGAGCCTGCCGTCGGGCACGCTGTACGCCTGGGTTGCCCTGGAAAAGGCGCTGACGCGCAAGGCCAAGAGCCTGCTGCTGGAAGAGAAAGGCGTGAACGAGGCGTACCTCAAGGCGGCCGCCTACTGGCGACTGGACCCCAACGACGAGGAATAAGCGTCGACCTTCAGGGTTGCGCCTGGGCCCGTGCCAGGCGCCTGCCCTGCCAGCGGTCGAGGACGATCAGCAGCACGCCGACCAGAATGAAGCCCCCCAGCATGGCCAGCGCATTGAGCAGCACCTGCGCATAGCCCAGGCTCGCCACATCGACGAACGGGTACGGATAGAAACCGATACCGTGACCGCGCGCCAGCACATACCCAAAGTACCCCAGCGGGTATACCAGCCAGCCCAGCAGGTGCGTGAAACGCAACTGCCCCTTGGGCACGCACCACCACCAGTACAGCGCATAGGCCGCCGGCATCACGTCGTGCAGCAGCTCATCGGCCAGCCATTGCCAGCCCTGCGGTTGCCACAGGTGACGCAGCAACAGGCTGTAGGCCAGCGCCACGAACACGATGCTCACCGCCACCCCGGAACTCACCCAGGGCGACAGCCACCAGCGCCGCGCCGCCGATTCACGGCCAAAGGCCGCCTGGGTCAGCACCGTGGCCACCAGGGTATTGCTCAACACCGTGAAATAACCGAACAGATTCACCAGCCCGCCCAGCAGGCTGGCCTGATCCTGCCAGCGCGCCAGCAGCACCAGATACAGCTGGATGGTCAACGCCGCCCAGCCAAGGCCCGCCAGCAGGCCGATGCCCATGCGACGGTCAGCCACCGGCATCGGCTCAGCGACCGCGTTGCAGCTTCAGGTACAGGCGCTCGACCTTCTCCCGCGCCCAGGGCGTCTTGCGCAGGAAGGTCAGGCTCGACTTGATGCTCGGGTCACTCTTGAAGCAGCGGATATCGATGCGCTGCGCCAGCCCTTCCCATTGGTAGTGCGCCACCAGCGCGGTGAGGATCTGTTCCAGTGTCACGCCATGCAGCGGGTTGTTGTCAGCGGCAGTCATGCCTGTGCTCCAGCCAAACGAAGGTGCGCACCTTAGCCCAGGTGCGGCGGCGCGTCAGCACCTGGTGCGGCCTTTCTCGATCAAGGGCACCTGAGGTGATTCTAGTGACCACGAAGGCTCTGGACAGCACCTTGGCATTTATTGTTTTACGGTAATGTTATATTGTAACCAAAACGATAACTGCCAAAGGACCGCACCATGCGTCACCTGCCGCTCCACCTCTCCCCCCTTGCCGCCGCACTGTGGCTGGCCTCGCTGCCCAGCCACGCGGTTGAACTGCAACCCCAGGTCATCACCGCCAACCCGTTGGGCACCCCGCTGGCAGCCCCCAGCAGCGTGCTCGAAGGCGACACATTGACCCTGCAGCAAAAGGGCAGCCTGGGCGAAACCCTGAACACCCAGCCCGGCGTCGCCTCCACCTGGTTCGGCCCGGGCGCCAGCCGCCCGGTGATCCGCGGCTTGGACGGCGACCGGATCCGTATCCTGCGCAACGGCGTGGGTGCACTGGATGCCTCTTCGCTGTCGTACGACCACGCCGTGCCACTGGACCCGGTGAACGTCGAGCGCGTCGAGATCGTGCGCGGCCCGGCCGCCCTGCTCTACGGTGGCAATGCCATCGGCGGGGTGGTCAACACCTTCGACAACCGCATCCCCGACGCGCCGGTGCAAGGCATTCATGGTGCCGGCGAGCTGCGCTACGGGGGCGCCGACACCACCCGCAGCAGTGCGGGCAAGCTGGAAGCCGGCGATGGCCGCTTCGCCCTGCACCTGGACGCCAACAGCCGCCAGTTCAACGATTTGCGCATCCCCGGCTACGCCCGCAGTTCGAAGGTGCGCGATGCCGACGAACCCGGCGGCAAGCATCGCCTGGAAAACAGCGACGGGCGCCAGGACGGTGGTGCCGTCGGCGGTTCGTACAACTGGGAACACGGTTACGCGGGCCTGTCCTACAGCCGCTACGATGCCAACTACGGTTCGGTGGCCGAGCCCGGCGTGCGTCTGGCCATGGAACAGGACCACTACGCCTTTGCCTCCGAACTGCGCGACCTCGACGGCCCGTTCAGCTCGCTCAAGTTCGACGCCGGCTACACCGACTACAAGCATCAGGAGCTGGAAGGCGGCGAGGTGCATACCACCTTCAAGAACAAGGGCTACGAGGCCCGCGTCGAGGCTCGGCACCAGCCGCTGGGGCCGGTGGAAGGCGTGATCGGCGCCCAGGTCACCCGCAACGAGTTCTCGGCGTTGGGCGAAGAAGCCTTCGTGCCGCAGACCGATACCGACAGCCTGGCGCTGTTCGTGCTCGAACAGTGGAAGGCCACCGACCGCCTCGACCTGAGCCTGGGCGCACGCCTGGAGCACACCCGGGTCGACCCCGACAGCCAGGGCAGCGAACGTTTCGCCCAGGCCGACAGCGCCAGCAGCTTCACCGCCGCCAGCCTGTCCTCGGGTGCGGTGTACCAGTTGACCCCGGTGTGGTCGCTGGCCGCCAGCCTGGGCTACACCGAACGTGCACCGACCTTCTACGAGCTGTATGCCAATGGCGCTCACGTCGCCACCGGCACCTACGAGGTGGGCGACCCGGGGCTTTCGAAGGAGAAGGCGATCTCCAGCGACCTGGCCCTGCGTTTCGACAACGGCACGCACAAGGGCAGCGTGGGCGTGTTCTACAGCCACTTCCGCAACTACATCGGCCTGCTGGCCAGCGGCAACCTGCGCGAAGGGCATGATCACCATCACGGGGATGACGATCACGATCACGACCATGATCACGAGCATGGCGACGTGCCCGAATACCTCTATCACGGCGTGCGCGCCCGCTTCTATGGCATCGAAGCCCAGGACCGCTGGCAACTGCTGGAAAACGCCTACGGCAGCTTCGCCCTGGAACTGTCTGGCGACTACACCCGCGCCAAGAACCTGGATACCGGCGAAGACCTGCCTCGCATTGCCCCGCTGCGCCTGAACAGCGGCCTGACCTGGAACCTTGAACGCTGGCAGGCACGGGTCGACGTGCAGCATGCCAGCAGCCAGCATCGCAAGCCGGCCAATGAAACCAGCACCGACGGCTACACCACCCTGGGGGCCAGCGTGGGCTATCGCTTCGAGATCGGCCAGAGTGAATGGCTGGCCTTCGTACGCGGCGAAAACCTCACCGACCAGACCGTACGCTATGCCAGTTCGATCCTGCGCGACATCGCCCCAGCGCCGGGTCGCAGCGTCCAGGTAGGCCTGCGAACCACCTTCTGAACCCACACCGTTGCCGGATTGTTACCCATCCGGCAACGGTCACTCTTGCTGATCCGGCTTTTTTTCCGGCACGTTCGCCTATATCCTCCCCGCCTCAAGCTGAACCGCTTCACCTATTCCTGATACTGCCTTGCCCTCGACGATGCCTGCATCTCGGGCAATTTGCCGTTCTTCCAACAATCAAAAGACAGCGCTATCTCATGCATCAGTTCCATCATCTGCCCCCCGCCGCCGCGACCTTGCTGGCAGGCCTGGCCGCCAGCACGCTGGCCTGCAGCCTGCAGGCCGCCCCCCTCTTCGACGGCGACTCGCCCTGGATGCTCGGCGACTGGGGCGGCACACGCTCGGCGCTGGCCGAGCGCGGCTACGACTTCACTCTGGGCTACACCGGGGAGATGGGCAGCAACCTGCACGGTGGCCACGACCACAGCAACACCGCCCGCTACAGCGACCAGTTCAGCCTGGGCAGCCACCTGGACCTGCAGAAGATCCTCGGCTGGCAGGGCGCCGAATTCCAGTTGACCGTGACCGAGCGCCACGGCAACAACATCAGCAACGATCGCATCAACGATCCGCGGGTGGGCGGCTTCACCTCGGCCCAGGAAGTCTGGGGCCGTGGCCAGACCTGGCGGCTGACCCAGATGTGGTTCAAGCAGACGTACCTGGACGGCGACCTCGACGTGAAGGTCGGGCGCTTCGGCCAGGGCGAGGACTTCAACAGCTTCCCCTGCGACTTCCAGAACCTGGCCTTCTGCGGCTCGCAGGTGGGCAACTGGGCCGGCAGCATCTGGTACAACTGGCCGGTGAGCCAGTGGGCCCTGCGCGTCAAGTACCACCTTACGCCGGAACTCTACGCCCAGGTCGGTGCCTACGAACAGAACCCCTCCAACCTCGAGCGCCAGAACGGCTTCAAGCTCAGCGGCAGCGGCACCCAGGGCGCAGTACTGCCGGTGGAACTGGTGTGGACGCCGGCCATCGACGGCCTCAAAGGGGAATATCGCGCCGGTTACTACTACAGTAGTGCCAAGGCACAAGATGTTTACAAGGACGGCAACGGCCAACCGGCAGCCCTCAGTGGCCAGGACTATCGCAGCAGCTCGAGCAAGCACGGGTTCTGGTTGGGGGCACAGCAGCAGGTGACGTCGTTGGCCAGCGATCACTCACGTGGCCTGAGCGTTTTTGCCAATGCCACGCTGCACGACAAGAAGACCAATGCCATCGACAACTATGTTCAGGCAGGTGTGGTTTACAAAGGGCTGTTCGATGCCCGCGCCAAGGACGACATCGGCTTCGCCCTCGCTCGCGTGCACGTCAACCCGGCCTATCGCAGGAACGCCGAGGCCCGCAACCGCGCCAATGCCCTCTTCGACTACGACAACCCCGCCTTCCTGCCCGTCCAGGACACCGAGTACAGCGCCGAGCTGTATTACGGCATCCACCTGGCCCAGTGGCTGACCGTGCGCCCGAACCTGCAGTACATCCGCCACCCGGGCGGGGTCGGGCACGTGGACGACGCGCTGATCGGCGGCCTCAAAATCCAGAGCAGCTTCTGAACGGGCCCTGCGGCTCGAACCTTTTCACCTTGATGGAGAACACACGATGAGCACTGATGGTGCCTTGAGTAGAACCCGCTGGCTGCCGAGACTGCTCGGCGTGCTGCTGTTGCTGATGGGGCTGGCGCTGCTGGCCGGCGGTATCAAGCTGAGCCAGCTCGGCGGCTCGCTGTATTACCTGATCGCCGGTATCGGCTTTGCCCTGTCGGGCGTGCTGCTGCTGGCACTGCGCCGCACCGCGCTGGGCCTGTACGGCCTGGTGCTGCTGGGTAGCACCCTGTGGGCATTGTGGGAGGTCGGCCTGGACTGGTGGCAACTGGTACCGCGCCTGTCGCTGTGGTTCGCCCTGGGCGTGGTGTTGCTGCTGCCGTGGGCACGCCGCCCGCTGCTGGGCCAGCCCGGCAAGCTCAACACCGGGCTGCTGAGCCTGGCGGTGGTGCTGTCGGGCGCCACCGCAGTGGCGAGCCAGTTCACCTTCCCGGGTGAAATCAAGGGCGAGCTGGGCCGCGACAGCACCGAGCTGAGCAGCACCGCGCCGGCCATGCCCGATGGCGACTGGCAGGCCTACGGGCGCACCGAATTCGGTGACCGCTACTCGCCGCTGCGCCAGATCACCCCGAACAACGTGCACAAGCTCGAAGAGGCCTGGCGCATTCGCACCGGCGACCTGCCGACCAGCGATGACCCGGTCGAGCTGACCAACGAGAACACCCCGCTCAAGGTCAATGGCAAGCTGTATGCCTGCACCGCGCACAGCAAGGTGCTGGCCCTGGACCCGGATACCGGTGCCGAGATCTGGCGCTTCGATCCGCAGATCAAGAGCCCGGTGGGCTTCAAGGGCTTTGCCCACATGACCTGCCGTGGCGTGTCGTACTACGACGAAAACAACTACGTGAACATGGACGGCGCCCCTGCGCCGAAAATCTCCGAAGCCGGCCAGGCCGTGGTGCGCAGCTGCCCGCGTCGCCTGTACCTGCCCACCGCCGATGCGCGCCTGATCGCGATCAACGCCGACACCGGCAAGGTCTGCGAAGGCTTCGGCAACCAGGGCGTGGTCGACCTGACCCAGGGCATCGGCCCGTTCACCGCCGGTGGCTACTACTCCACCTCGCCTGCCGCGATCACTCGCGAGCTGGTGATCATCGGTGGCCACGTCACCGACAACGAGTCCACCAACGAGCCCTCGGGCGTGATCCGTGCCTACGACGTGCATGACGGTCGTCTGGTCTGGAACTGGGACAGCGACAACCCGGACGAGACCGCGCCGCTGGCACCGGGCAAGACCTACAGCCGCAACTCGGCCAACATGTGGTCGCTGGCCAGCGTCGACGAGAAGCTGGGCATGGTGTACCTGCCACTGGGCAACCAGACCCCTGACCAGTGGGGCGCCGACCGCACCCCAGGTGCCGAGAAGTTCAGTGCCGGCATCGTCGCCCTGGACCTGGCCACCGGCAAGGTACGCTGGAACTACCAGTTCACCCACCACGACCTGTGGGACATGGACGTCGGCAGCCAGCCGACCCTGCTCGACCTGAAGACCGCCGACGGCGTCAAACCTGCGCTGATCGCTCCGACCAAGCAGGGCAGCCTGTACGTGCTCGACCGTCGTGACGGCAGCGCCATCGTGCCGATCCGCGAGATCCCGGCGCCCCAGGGCGCGGTCAAGGGCGACCACACCGCACCGACCCAGGCCCGCTCGGACCTGAACCTGCTGGGCCCGGACCTGACCGAGGCGGCCATGTGGGGCGCCAGCCCGTTCGATCAGATGCTGTGCCGTATCCAGTTCCGCGAACTGCGCTACGAGGGCCAGTACACCCCGCCGTCGGAGCAGGGCAGCCTGATCTACCCGGGCAACGTGGGCGTGTTCAACTGGGGCGGCGTGTCGGTCGACCCCGTGCGTCAGCTGCTGTTCACCAGCCCCAACTACATGGCCTTCGTGTCGAAGATGGTGCCGCGTGCCGAAGTGGCCGAGGGCAGCAAGCGCGAAAGCGAGACCAGTGGCGTGCAGCCCAACACCGGCGCACCTTACGCGGTGATCATGCACCCGTTCATGTCGCCCCTGGGCGTACCGTGCCAGGCCCCGGCCTGGGGCTATGTGGCCGGTATCGACCTGACCACCAACAAGGTGGTGTGGAAGCACAAGAACGGCACCAGCCGCGACAGCTCGCCGATTCCGATCGGCCTGCCGGTGGGTGTACCGAGCATGGGCGGCTCGATGGTGACGGCTGGCGGCCTGGGCTTTTTGAGCGGCACCCTGGACCAGTACCTGCGTGCGTATGACGTGAACACCGGCAAGGAGCTGTGGAAATCGCGCCTGCCGGCTGGCGGCCAGGCCACGCCGATGACCTACACCGGCAAGGATGGCCAGCAGTACGTGCTGGTGATGGCTGGCGGGCACGGTTCGCTGGGCACCAAGATGGGCGATTACGTGATCGCCTACAAACTGGCGCAGTGATCGACCGCTGAACCTGGGCTGCCGTGCAGCCCTTCGCCGGCAAGGCCGGCGCCTGCAGGACCATGTGACAGCATGGCCCGGCAGGCGCCGGCCTTGTCGCTGAAGGGGCCGCCCGGTACTGCACATACCTGTCCGCCCATTGAAACCTCCCCCCTCCCGCCCCATCTAAGCACCATAGTCATTCACGCAGGTGCCCCATGAGCGACCAGCAGGATCTCCCCGAACATCCCGACCAAGACGCTGAAGTCGAGCATCTCGACGCCTCCGACCACACCGGTCGCACCCTCGCCATCCCCGGCCAGCAACTGCCGGACAAGGTCTACGTGATCCCGATCCACAACCGCCCGTTCTTCCCCGCGCAGGTACTGCCGGTGATCGTCAACGAAGAACCCTGGGCCGAGACCCTGGACCTGGTGGCCAAGACCCCGCACCACAACCTGGCGCTGTTCTTCATGGACACCCCGCCCGAAGACCATCGCCACTTCGATACCTCGGCCCTGCCGCTGTACGGCACCCTGGTCAAGGTGCACCACGCCAGCCGCGAGAACGGCAAGCTGCAGTTCGTCGCCCAGGGCCTGACCCGCGTGCGGATCCGCACCTGGCTCAAGCACCACCGCCCGCCCTACCTGGTGGAAGTCGAATACCCGCACCAGCCCAGCCAACCGACCGACGAGGTCAAGGCCTACGGCATGGCCCTGATCAACGCGATCAAGGAGCTGCTGCCGCTCAATCCGCTGTACAGCGAAGAGCTGAAGAACTACCTCAACCGCTTCAGCCCCAACGACCCTTCGCCGCTCACCGACTTTGCCGCCGCCCTGACCTCCGCCACCGGCAACCAGCTGCAGGAAGTACTCGACTGCGTGCCCATGCTCAAGCGCATGGAAAAGGTGCTGCCGATGCTGCGCAAGGAAGTCGAGGTGGCACGCCTGCAGAACGAGATCTCTGCCGAGGTGAACCGCCAGATCGGCGAGCACCAGCGCGAGTTCTTCCTCAAGGAACAGCTCAAGGTCATCCAGCAGGAGCTGGGCCTGACCAAGGACGATCGCAGCGCCGACCTGGAGCAGTTCCAGCAGCGCCTGGCAGGCAAGACCCTGCCCGCTGCGGCGCAAAAGCGCATCGACGAAGAAATGGGCAAGCTGTCGATCCTGGAGACCGGCTCGCCCGAGTACGCCGTCACCCGCAACTACCTGGAATGGGCCACCGCCCTGCCCTGGGGCGTGTACGGCAAGGACAAGCTCGACCTCAGGCATGCACGCAAGGTGCTCGACCAGCACCACGCCGGCCTGGATGACATCAAGGATCGCATCATCGAGTTCCTTGCCGTGGGCGCCTACAAGGGCGAGATCAGCGGTTCGATCGTGCTGCTGGTGGGCCCGCCGGGCGTGGGCAAGACCAGCATCGGCAAGTCCATCGCCGAGTCCCTGGGGCGGCCATTCTACCGCTTCAGCGTCGGCGGCATGCGCGATGAGGCCGAGATCAAGGGCCACCGGCGCACCTACATCGGTGCCCAGCCGGGCAAGCTGGTGCAGGCGCTCAAGGACGTCGAGGTGATGAACCCGGTGATCATGCTCGACGAGATCGACAAGATGGGCCAGAGCTACCAGGGCGACCCGGCCTCGGCCCTGCTCGAAACCCTGGACCCGGAACAGAACGTCGACTTCCTCGACCATTACCTGGACCTGCGCCTGGACCTGTCCAAGGTGCTGTTCGTGTGCACCGCCAACACCCTCGATGCCATCCCCGGGCCGCTGCTCGACCGCATGGAGGTGATCCGCCTGTCCGGTTACATCACCGAGGAAAAGGTCGCCATCGCCAAGCGTCACCTGTGGCCCAAGCAACTGGCCAAGGCCGGCGTGGCCAAGGCCAGCCTGGGTATCAGCGACAGCGCATTGCGCACGGTTATCGAAGGCTATGCCCGTGAAGCCGGGGTGCGCCAGCTGGAAAAACAACTGGGCAAGCTGGTGCGCAAGGCCGTGGTGCAGTTGATCGACACACCCGATGCAGTGATAAAGATCGGCCCCAAGGACCTCGAAGCTTCACTCGGCATGCCGGTGTTTCGCAGCGAGCAGGTGCTGTCGGGCAAGGGCGTGATCACCGGCCTGGCCTGGACCAGCATGGGCGGCGCCACGCTGCCGATCGAGGCGACCCGCATTCACACCCTCAACCGCGGCTTCAAGCTCACCGGCCAGCTGGGCGAGGTGATGAAGGAATCCGCCGAGATCGCCTACAGCTACGTCAGCGCCAACCTCAAGCAGTACGGTGGTGAGGTAGGCTACTTCAACGAGTCGTTCATTCACCTGCACGTGCCCGAAGGGGCCACGCCCAAGGACGGCCCGAGTGCCGGGGTGACCATGGCCAGCGCCCTGCTGTCCCTGGCACGCGACCAGGCACCGAAGAAAGGCGTGGCCATGACCGGCGAGCTGACCCTGACCGGGCAGGTACTGCCAATTGGCGGGGTACGCGAGAAGGTGATTGCGGCGCGCCGGCAGAAGATCCACGAGCTGATTCTGCCGGAAGCCAACCGCGGCGACTTCGAAGAACTGCCCGGCTACCTGAAGGCCGGCCTGCAGGTGCATTTTGCCAGGCGCTTCAGCGACGTGGCCAAGGTGCTGTTCTGAAACAGCGGTAACATAAACAGCGCGGGCTGCAGGCAGCCCGCGCGGGCACCCGGCAGCGAAGCGTGAGAATCTTCCCAAGGCAGCACACTTTCCCTATTATCGGCTGCCCGGACCCTCCGCGAGCCAGGAGTCATGATGACCGCATCCCGTGTGTTACTGAGTTCGAGCCTGATACTCCTGGCCAACTGTGCCAGCCAGCCCACACCTCCACAGCCGCTGCTGGTGGAGAAACAGAGCCAGTGCCCGGTGACGCTCGATGTCGGCCAGGCCATCACCCTGGCGTTGCCCAGCAACCCCAGTACCGGTTATCGCTGGCTGCTGCAGAATCCGGCCAACGGCGTACTTGCGGCGCTGGGCCCCGAGGTCTACAGCAACCCCGAAGACACCGGCCTGGTGGGCAGTGCCGGCCGATCGCTGTGGCGCTTCAAGGCCAGCGCCAGCGGCAGCGGCCACCTGCTGCTGGTGTATCAGCAACCCTGGGCACCGGAGGTCAAGCCGGCGATGAGCTTCGACTGCGACATCCAGGTACGCTGAGGCTGCGCCCCGGAGCATTTACTCGAGGCGTTTCTGAAGACGCCTGGCGCACTCTTCGATGAATGACCACTGCGCCAGGAAGTTCTTGAAGTGAATGACGAATCTGGCCAGTTGCTGACTGTCCTGCATGCTGTGCAACTTGCCGATCGAGGCGTCCAGATAGGTCTCGATGAACTGCCAGGCGGTCTGCAGGTGCGACGCAGCAGTGGTGACGTCTTCCAGGCGTACCACCAGATTTCGCATGCGCTGCGCCAGTAGCCCCAGGTTCCCTTCCTTTGTGCCGGATGCCACCAGGCGCTCGATCTTGCGCCCCAGTGCCGGCCTCAATTCGAACCGGGCGTCATCACGAAACCTGTCGGTCTCCTTGCGTACTTCGCCGACCTGGAACTGGAAGACGCCCGCCGAGTTCTTGAGGTTGGCCACCCACCGTGCCATCTCCAGCACAAGGGTTCGGTCTGGTGCATCCAGTTGCACGGGCACCTCGAACTGCACGCCTTGCCAAGCCTCCCTGCGCCCGCCCAACGCCTTGGTACGTTCACAGGCCAGCAGCGCACGCTCGCCTGACAGGCTGATGGAGCTGGCGCAGTTGATCAGCGCGATGGGCAACTGAATGCTTTTCTGCTTCAACCGCCCCCATGAGTCGGCGTGGAGGTTGATGCGATGGAACAACACCTGCATCGGGTAGAAGTCGAGCTCGGGGTCCGGGTGACGGTAGTATCCCAACCACTGCAGAAAGGCCTCCCGCCGGGTCGGTATCGCCATCACATGGTCCATGTAGGCATCCAGCACGGCAACGTGTTCGCGGGTGAACGTCAGGTCGATTCGCCCCTCCTCCTCCAGATCCTGCACCAATTGCAGCGGAATCAGGGCTATCTGGGTATCCAGCTCATCCTGAGGCAGTGGATGCCTCAGTCTTTGAATAATGTTGTTCATTGTGGGTCATCACCAGAGCAATCCAGAAGCCGCAAGGCGCTGCTGGCCAGCACAGCCTGCAGCGCCTTGCGCCCTTCACTCAAAGGCCGGCAACATACTCGGCCTTGATCTTTTTCTTGTAGGCTTTCAACGCCTCGACCAGCTCGCTGACCGCTCTCAACGCCTGCACATCGTCGATGCTGCAGGCGATGAGCCGATCCCAAACCGGCTTCAGTTGCACGGCGATGCGCCTGATGCCGGCCAGCCATTGCTCGCGTGACGTGACCAGCTCGGCATAAGCCTCAAGGTGCTGGCACTGGGCCTGGAGGCGCGTCTTGTCCCGTGCCATCGCGGTCAGTTGCAGTTGCAGTTCATCGTGCTGCTTCTGCATCCCTCGGCGCTGCTCGAGCATCGTTGCATAGCGCATGCCTTCCATTGCCGCACCGATGATTTCGCCAATTTTCTTCAGCGCGCCTTGCACTGCCTCGACCGACAGTCCGCCCGTGGCGATGACATCCGCCGCCGCCTTGAGCTGCTCGGTGGTCGGCAACAGGCCGCCGAAGGTGGATTCCACCTGGGCCGCCTCAAGTACCTTGATCGCCTCGTCAAGACTGGCCAGGGCCTCGCGCCGCACGGCCAGTTCGTCTTCGCAGGCCTTGCTATTGGCCGCCAGCCTGTCGAGCTCACCCTGATAGCGAGCCTTGTCGGCACTGGAGTCATAGACCGGGATGGCCGTGATCTGAGCCGTGGCCGTGCGCAACTGCCCCAACTGATCGTTGAGCTTGACGGCAATCTCGCCGATGGCGTCCTGTGCCACCTCCAGATACTGCGCAATGTCCTCGGGATCATCGTTCGGGTCGATGTCCTTTTCGAGGCCGCCCAGGTCATTGCTCTTGATCGCGACGATGATGCGATCGGCATGGCGCATCAGTTGCTGGAGGTTGTCGTCAAGACAGCGTGCATTGCGCTCCACACGCTCGTGCAACAGGGGCAGGAAGGCATAGCGGCTGTCCTGGGCGGCCTTCAGGTAGGCGGCACCGGCACGCAGGACCCTGTCGAACTGCGGATCATCCCAGCCCAGCGGAAATTGAAGAATGTTGCTCATGGGTAGCTCCTTATTGGGCCCACAGCGTGTCGTCGAAGACCCGGCTCATGGTGATGGAGCAGGCTTCGATAAACGCCCACTGCGAGAGAAAGTTTCTGAAATGGATGATGAAAATGCCCAGCTGCCGGCTGTCGTTCATCTTTTCGAGCTTTTCGATGGACGCTTCGATGTAGGTGCCGATGGTCTGCCAGGCCGTCTGCAGGTGCGAGGAAGCGGTCACCACCTCCTGCAGGCGGGTGGCCAGTTCATCCATATGGGTCGTGAGTACCTGCAGGCGTCCCTCCAGGTTGACCGCCGCCGTCAGGCGCGCCCCCACAGCCTTGCGTTCCTTCTGCACCCGGTTGCGGGTCTTGCGCACCTTTTCGGCCTTGGAGCCGTAGATCGAGCCTGAGATGACCGCCCCCAGCGGGCCGGCCGCCAGCCCGGACAGGGCCGCCTTGACGTACTCGTCGTACTGCTTGTTGAGGTTGTCGATTTCCTTGTCCAGCGCCGCCAGCTCATCGCGCAGGGCCTGGGTGGCACCGCTGGCCTGGTGACGCTCGATGGCGTCGGTCTTGAGGGCGACCTCGTTCATCAGCTCGAAACGCGCGGTGTCGCGAAAGGTTTCGGTGTGGCTGCGCACGCTGCTTACGCGCGCGTGAAAATGCTCGACTTCATCCTTGAGCACCTCCATGTAGTCCACCAGCGACGAGACGATCTCCCGGTCGCCGAAGCTCAACGCAACCGGCGCTGCGAACTGCACGGACTCCCACGTATCACGCCGCCCGCCAAGGGCCTTGGTCTTCTCGCATTCCTGCATCACCCCCTCGCCGGTGGTGTTGATGCCACGGGCACACACCCCCAGCTCGGCGGACAGCTTCTTGCACTCGTCGGACAGCGTGCCCCAGGCGCGGGCATGCTTGTGCAGGTTGAGAAAGGTCGTGCGCATGGCACTGACCGACAGTACCGGCTCCTTGATGTCGGTGTAGCCAAGCCAGGGCACCAGCGACGCGGTTTCGGTCGGCAGGCCGGTGACATACTTCACATACTGATTGAGCGTGACGATATGTTCGCGGGAAAGCGTCAGCCCTCCCTCGTTTTCGCCATCACGCTGGTTCATGCCTTCGATCAGGTTTCTGGGCAGCAGGGCCGCTTCCTTTTCCAGTTCACCGGTATCGTACGAGCGCGCGCCAGGTTCGAGTTTCATTTCACATTCCTTGTGAGTGAGCCAATAGGGTCAAGCCACTTCACTCTAAGGACCCGCCGGCAAGACAAATAGCCGGCAGGCTTTCCTCGAAGCCGGCATTGGAATGCAGCGGCCAGCCGCGCCGGTCA
The DNA here is from genome assembly GCF_002018915.1 of Pseudomonas sp. MF6396. Classification (NCBI taxonomy): domain Bacteria; kingdom Pseudomonadati; phylum Pseudomonadota; class Gammaproteobacteria; order Pseudomonadales; family Pseudomonadaceae; genus Pseudomonas; species Pseudomonas sp. MF6396. Next base: position 130,784 of record NZ_MVOK01000011.1, read on the forward strand.
GTCGGCCATGCATCCTGTTGCAACATTGGCTAAAATGCCGGCCCTTTACCGCCGAACGCCTGGATTGCCCGTGAGCAAAGAGCCCGATCGCCTGTTCGCCACCCCGCTGGCGCAGGTCCCCGATTTCACCTTCAACGAAGATGTCGTGCGGGTTTTCCCCGACATGATCAAGCGCTCGGTGCCCGGCTACCCGACGATCGTCGAGAACATCGGCGTGCTGGCTGCCCAGTTCGCCCAGCCCGATACCCTGCTGTACGACCTGGGCAGCTCGCTCGGTGCGGTGACCCAGGCGATGCGCCGACATGTACGCAGCGAGGGCTGCAAGGTGCTGGCGGTAGACAACTCCCCGGCCATGGTCGAGCGCTGCCGCGAATACCTCAGCCACCAGGACGCGATGCACCAGGAGTTGCTGCCGGTGCAGGTGATCGAGGCCGACATCACCGCGCTGGACCTGCAGCCGGCGTCGGTGGTGGCGCTGAACTTCACCCTGCAGTTCATCGAGCCGCAGGCACGCCTGGCCCTGCTTGGCCGCATTCGCCAGTGCCTGGTGCCTGGCGGCGCACTGATCCTGTCGGAGAAGCTGCGCTTTGCCGACCCGCAGCAACAGGCCCTGCTCACCGATCTGCACGTGGCCTTCAAACGCGCCAACGGCTACAGCGAACTGGAAATTGCCCAGAAGCGCAGTGCCATCGAAAACGTGATGAAACCCGACAGCCTCGAGGAACACCGTCAGCGCCTGCTGGCAGCCGGTTTCTCGCAGGTGGTGCCGTGGTTCCAGTGCCTGAACTTCGCCTCGCTGATTGCCCTGCCATGATCGATCTGACTCCCCTGGTCCGCCGCATGGCGGGCACCCCATTGGCGCACTGGGCCCAAGGCCTGCAAGCGCAACTCGATGCCAAGCTGGAAAAGGGCCATGGCGACCTGGAGCGCTGGCAAAGCGCACTGGATGCGCTGCCGGCCCTGGAGCCCAGCCAGGTCGACCTGCTGCACGGCCTGCGCCTGGACAGCGACTGCGACGACGCCACCCGCGCACAGGTGCGCACCGCGCTGATGGGCCTGTCGCCCTGGCGCAAGGGCCCGTTCGACCTGTTCGGCGTGCACGTGGACACCGAATGGCGTTCGGACTGGAAGTGGTCACGGGTCGCGCCGCACCTGGACCTGCGCGGCAAACGCGTGCTGGATGTGGGCTGTGGCAACGGCTACTACCAATGGCGCATGCTCGGCGCCGGCGCCGACAGCGTGATCGGCGTGGACCCCAACTGGTTGTTCTTCTGCCAGTTCCAGGCCGTGCAGCGTTACCTGCCGGACCTTCCCGCCTGGCACTTGCCGTTCGCCCTGGAAGACCTGCCGGCCAACCTGGAAGGTTTCGACACGGTGTTCTCGATGGGGGTGTTCTACCACCGCCGCTCGCCGATCGAGCATTTGCTGGCGCTCAAGGACTGCCTGGTCAAGGGGGGCGAACTGGTGTTGGAAACCCTGGTGGTCGAGGGTGACGAGCATCAGGTGCTGGTGCCTGAAGACCGCTATGCGCAGATGCGCAATGTATGGTTCCTGCCCTCGGTGCCGGCACTGGAGCGCTGGTTGCGTCGCGCCGGCTTCAGCGATGTGCGCTGCGTGGATGTGAGCGTGACCAGCGTCGAGGAACAACGCAGCACCGACTGGATGCGCTACCAGTCGCTGAGCGACTTCCTCGACCCTACCGACCCGACCCGAACCGTCGAAGGCCTGCCGGCACCCAGGCGGGCGGTGCTGGTGGCGCGCAAGTAATCAGAAGGGGGCCTCTTCGCCTGCAGGAGCCGGCCTTGCCGGCGCAGAGGCCCTTGCGAACACGGCGTGCGTCAGTCCTTCACCACCTGCTGCTGCACCTGCTGCTGCACCTGCTCCTTCTTCTGCGCTACCTCCTTCCTGCCCTCCCCATGCACCCGCTCCTGGCTCTTGCGAAACTCGGCCCAGAACGCCTTGGTGCGCTCGGCGCCGCCTTCGGCCATTGCCGCGCTGCTGCCCAGCAGCAACGCGGCGATCAGTGCGTACTTGCTCAGGTTCATCGACCTTCCCTCATGATTGGATTCGAACCGATCATAAGCAGCCCAAGCTAACGCCAAGGTGAGCCGCACATTACAGTGCTGCAAGATTGTGCTCCTCCTCCTTGCGGTGCGCCCAGTGGTACAGGGCCGGCAGCACCAGCAGGGTCAACGCGGTGGACGAGAGGATGCCGCCGATCACCACGGTGGCCAGCGGGCGCTGCACCTCGGCACCGGTGCCAGTGGCCAGGGCCATCGGAATGAACCCCAGCGACGCCACCAACGCGGTCATCAGCACCGGCCGCAGACGCGTCAGCGCACCTTCGTCGATGGCCACGCGCAGCGGCCGGCCCTGCTCGCGCAGGCTGCGGATGAAGGCGATCATCACCAGCCCGTTGAGCACCGCCACCCCCGACAGGGCGATGAAGCCCACCCCCGCCGAAATCGACAATGGAATGTCGCGCAGCCACAGCGCCACCACCCCGCCGGTCAGCGCGAACGGGATGCCGGTGAACACCAGCAGGCCGTCCCTGACGCTGTTGAACATCATGAACAGCAACCCGAACACCAGCAGCAATGCCACCGGCACCACCACCTGCAGGCGCTTGGCCGCCGATTGCAGCTGCTCGAACTGACCGCCCCAACGCGTCCAGTAGCCAGGCGGCACCTCCACCTGCGTATCGATGCGCTCGCCGGCCTCGGCCACGAACGAACCGATGTCGCGGCCACGCACGTTGGCGCTGACCACCACCAGGCGCTTGCCGTCTTCGCGGCTCACCTGGTTGGGCCCCTGCACCAGCGCCAGGCTGGCCACCTCGGCCAGGCTGATGAAGCCGATACCGCCGTCGCTGCCCGCACTGGCCGGTACCGGAATCAGCAGCTGCGACAAGCCTTCGATGTCGGTACGCACGTCGTCCGAGAGGCGCACCACCATGTCGAAACGCCGGTCGCCCTCGTACAGCGTGCCGGCCTGGCGGCCGCCCACGGCCACGGCGATGGTGTCCTGCACATCGCCGACGTTGAGCCCGTAGCGTGCAGCCTTGTCGCGGTCGACCTCGATGGTCAGCACCGGCAGGCCCGAGGTCTGCTCGACCTTGACCTCCGATGCCCCCGGCACCGCCTGCAAGGTTGCGGCAATCTGTGCTGCCGTGCGGTTGAGCACCGTCATGTCGTCGCCGAAGACCTTGACCGCCACATCGCTGCGCACCCCGGAAATCAGTTCGTTGAAGCGCAGTTGAATCGGCTGCGACAGCTCGTAGTTGCTACCCGGCACCCGCGCCGCCGCGCGCTGGATATCGGCGATCAGTTGCTCGCGCGACTTGCCGGGGTCGGGCCACTGCGCCTGCGGCTTGAGCATCACGTAACTGTCGGAGATGTTCGGCGGCATCGGGTCGGCGGCGATCTCGGCGGTGCCGGTGCGCGCAAATACGCGCTGCACCTCCGGCACCTGGCTGACCACACTCTCCTCCAGGCGCTGCTGCAATTGCACCGACTGGCTCAGGCTGGTGCCCGGCACCCGCAGCGCCTGCAGGGCGAAATCGCCTTCGCTGAGGCTGGGCACGAACTCGCTGCCCATGCGCCCGGCCAGCACCGCGCACAGCAGCACCGACGCCCCGGCCAGGGTAAACGCCAGCCCACGGTGCCCCATCACCCAGCGCAATAGCGGCGCATAGCCGGCCTTGGCGCTGCGCATCAGCAGGTTTTCCTCTTCCTTGACCTTGCCGGTGACGAACAGCGCGATGGCCGCCGGCACGAAGGTCACCGAGAGCAGCATCGCTCCCAGCAGGGCGATCACCACGGTGAAGGCCATGGGGTGGAACATCTTGCCCTCCACCCCGCTCAGGGCAAAGATCGGCAGGTACACCACCATGATGATCAACTGGCCGAAGATCAGCGGGCGGCGCGCCTCGCGGGCGGCATTGAACACTTCGTGCAGGCGCTCGGAGCGGGTCAGCAGGCGGCCATGGTGCTGCTGGGCGTGGGCCAGGCGGCGGATCGCGTTCTCCACGATCACCACCGCGCCATCGACGATGATGCCGAAGTCCAGCGCACCCAGGCTCATCAGGTTGGCACTGACCTTGTTGCCGAACATGCCGGTGAAGGTGAACAGCATCGACAGCGGAATCACCATGGCGGTGATCAGCGCGGCGCGGATGTTGCCCAGAAACAGGAACAGCACCGCGATCACCAGGATCGCACCTTCCACCAGGTTCTTCTTCACCGTGGCGATGGCCTTGTCGACCAGGTCGGTGCGGTCGTACACCGTGACCGCGCTGACACCTGCCGGCAGCGTGCGGTTGATCTGCGCCAGCTTGTCGGCCACTGCCCGCGACACGGTGCGGCTGTTCTCGCCGACCAGCATGAACACGGTGCCCAGCACCACCTCACGGCCATTTTCGGTAGCCGCGCCGCTGCGCAGTTCGCGGCCGATGCCCACCTGGGCGACATCGCGCACGCGAATCGAGGTGCCGTCGACAGTGGCCAGCACGATGTTGGCAATGTCGTCGATACCTGCCAGTTGCCCCGGCGCGCGAATCAGCAGTTGCTCGCCACGGCGCTCGATGTAGCCGGCACCGACGTTGGCGTTGTTGCGCTCCAGGGCCGTCAGCAGGTCGCCCAGGGTCAGCTTGTAGGCGGCCAGGCGCCTGAGGTCGGGGGCAATCTGGTACTCCTTGGCGTAGCCGCCGATGCTGTTGATCTCGGCCACACCGCGCACGTTGCGCAACTGCGGCTTGATGATCCAGTCCTGGATTTCGCGCAGGTCGGTGGGCGTGTACTCGCTGCCGTCGGCCTTGCGCGCATCCGGCGCGGCTTCCACGGTCCACAGGAAGATCTCGCCCAGGCCGGTGGAGATCGGCCCCATGGCCGCCTCGACGCCGTCGGGCAACTGCCCGCGCGCCTGTTGCAGGCGCTCGTTGACCAGTTGCCGGGCGAAGAACAGGTCGGTGCCCTCGTCGAAGATCACCGTCACCTGCGACAGCCCCGAGCGCGACAGCGAACGGGTCTGCTCCAGGCCCGGCAGGCCGGCCATGGCGGTCTCGATGGCGAAAGTGATCCGCTGCTCGGTTTCCAGCGGTGAAAAGCCCGCCGCCGAGGTGTTGATCTGCACCTGCACGTTGGTGATGTCGGGCACCGCATCGATCGGCAGCTTCTGGTAGCTGGCCAGCCCCAGCCCGGCCATCAGCAGCACCGCGAGCATCACGATCAGGCGCTGCTCGATGGCAAATTGAATGATCCGTTCGAACATGAGGAGTACTCGTGGGGGCTCAGTGGGAATGCTCGGCGCTGGCTTTGCCCAGCTCCGACTTGAGGATGAAGCTGCCCTGTGCCGCCACCTGCTGGCCGGCCTGCAGGCCCGCCTTGATCTGCACGAAGCCGTCGGCCACCACACCCGGGGTCACCACCTGGGCGGTGAAGCCCTCTGCACTGCGCACGAACACGGTGGGCTGCTCTTCGAGGGTCTGCAGCGCGGCCTCCGGTACCGCCAGCGCCTCGTCCAGGCGTTCGGTAGGCACCCGCACCGCCACGAACAGGCCGGGGCGCCAGGCGCCGCGAGGGTTGTCCAGGGTGACCCGCACGGTGGCGGTGCGGGTCTGCTCGCCGAGCAGGCTGCCCACATGGCTGACCGTGCCGCTGGCCTGCTCGCCCAGTTCACTGGCCAGCACCGTCACCGGCATGCCGACGCGCAGCCTGGCCGGGTCACGCGGGGCCACGCCAAAGGTTGCCCACACCCGCGACAGGTCGGACAAGGTGAAGGCCGCACTGCTCTCGCTGACCACTTCGCCCGGCACCAGGTGCTTTTCCACCACCTGCCCGTCAAACGGTGCACGCAGCTCATAGCGGTTGCCGCCGGCCAGCACCACGCTGCCACTCAGCGCGCTGATCTTCTGCCGGGCATTGGTGGCGGCGATCTCGGCTTCCTCCAGGGCCTGGCGCGCCTGCAGGTAGTCCTGTTCGGCAGAGATGCCCTCCTGCCACAGGTCTTTCTCGCGGGCGAAGGTGCCGCGCGCCAGTTCCAGTCGCCGCTGGCTGGCCGCCAGCTCGCTGCGCTGCTCGGAAATCTGCGGGCTGGCGATCACCGCCAGCAGTTGCCCGGCCTTGACCTGCTGGCCGAGCACCACGGCCACCGATTCCACCACCCCGGCCGCACGCGGCACCAGGTGCGCGGTACGGTCCTCGTCGAAGCGGATCTCGCCCGGCAGGCCGAGGCTGCGGCTCAAGGTGCGCGGGGCCACGGTGGCCAGCTCGATACCGGCCACCTGGATCTGCTCGTCGCTCAGGGTCAGGTGGCCCTCCTGCTGTTCTTCGCCATGGCCTTCCTCGCCATGGGCGTCGTCGCCATGGCCCTTTTCCTCATCGCCATGGCCAGCCTCGGCATGCGCCGCGTGGGAGGCCTGCGGCGCATTCATCTGGTGACCCAGCACAACCCCCAGGCCAACGCCCAGGGTCAGGGTGACGGCCACCAGCGTGATGGTTTTGCTGTTCATGCACATTCCTCGGCAAATCGTCGGGGGTCAGCGGCTGGCGGTGGCCAGGTCGCCGAAAAGTCGTTCCAGGCGGACTCGCGCATCGCTGCCCTGGGCCTGCGCCGCCAGGTATTGGGTGCGCGCCGCCACCAGCGTGCGCTGGGCGTCGAGCACCTCGAGAAAGCTGAACTTGCCGCGCTCGAAACCCCGCGTGGCGGCGTCCACCGCCTGCTGCGCCGCCGGCAGTATCGAGCGGTCGAAGGCCTGTACCTCGCCCGCAGCCACCTGCCACTGCGCCAGCGCCTGCACCACTTCGCTGCGCACCCGCAATTCGGCGCCGTTGCGCAGGTCGCGGGCCTGATCGGCACGCCGCGCCGCCGCCAGCACATTGCCCTGGTTGCGATCGAACAAGGGCAGCGGCATCGACACCCCGACCACATTGATGCGCTCGCGGTCGGCCTCGCTGTACTGGCTGCCCAGGCTGACGGTGAGGTCGGGGATGCGCTGGCTGCGAGCCAGCCCCAGGTCAGCCTCGCGCTGCTCGATCTGCAGGCGGGCCAGGCGCAGCTCGACCGTGCGCTCGAGGCGGGCAAGCAGCGTGTCGCCCTCGGCTGGGGTCAGGGCGTCGGACGGCATGCCTGCCACCCGCTCGAACCCCGCCTGCGGCGCCCCCGTCACGCTGGCCAGTTGCTGATAGGCCACGGCCACGGCCTGCTGCGCACGGCCTCGTTCCAGGCGCATCTCGGACACCTGCACCTGCGCGCGGGTGGTTTCGATGGGGGAAGCGCTGCCGGCCCGCACCCGCCCCTGCACCACCTGCAGGCCACGCTCGGTCAGGCGCAGCGACTGCTCGGCCAGTTGCAGCCGTTCCTGGGCCTGCACGGCGGCATGAAACGCAGCCAGCACCTCGGCGCGCAAGGCATTGCCCTGGCGTTCCAGTTCCAGCGCCGCCAGGGCCTGCTCCCGCTGGGCCACCTCCACCCGCGCACCGCGCTTGCCGCCCAGTTCCAGGCGCTGGCTGAGGCTGACGGTGGTGGTCTGCGGGCCGCGGCGGGTATCTTCCTGCTCCCAGCTCAACTCCGGGTGGGGCAGCAGGCCGGCCTGGTTGCGTTCGCCCAGGGCGATCTCGGTGCCCCAGCGCGCCGCGGCAAGCTCGGGGTTGTTGTCCTGCGCGGTGCGCAAGGCGGCATCAAGCGTCAGCACGCTCGCCTGCAGCGCTGTCGAAAGCCCCAGCAGCACCCCGGCCAGCGCCGCCAGCCGCGCCACGCGCTGTGGATGAAGCCTGTGCCTGCACGTCATGCGTGAATCCCCCGCGCCCATTTCGAAGCGGGCACTTTAGGGAGCGGGCTTTATCGTCAACATGACCCCAGGATTACAAATCTGTTATCCAGCGCCGCTCAGGACCGGCTTGGCTTACCATGCGCGACACGCCTTGACCCTGAAGTGACTCAAGGGTTGAGAATTGCCGTTTTACACGCCGCGAGCACCCCATGCGCCTATTGATCATCGAAGACGAAGTCCGTACCGCCGAGTACCTGCAGCAGGGCCTGAGCGAGAACGGCTACATCGTCGACTGCGCCGCCACCGGCATTGACGGCCTGCACCTGGCCCGCCAGCACGCCTACGACCTGGTCATCCTCGACGTCAACCTGCCGCAGCTCGACGGCTGGAGCGTGCTGCAACGCCTGCGGGCGGAGTCCTCGACCCGTATCATGATGCTGACCGCCCACGGCCGGCTCTCGGATCGGGTCAAGGGCCTGGACCTGGGCGCCGACGATTACCTGCTCAAGCCGTTCGAGTTTCCCGAACTGCTGGCACGCATTCGCAGCCTGTTGCGGCGCAGCGAGCAGAACCTGGCGCCGGCCACGCTCAGGGTCGCCGACCTTGAGCTGGACCCCAGCCGCCACCGCGCCTACCGGCGCAACCAGCGTATCGACCTGACGGCCAAGGAGTTCGCCCTGCTGCACCTGCTGATGCGCCAGAGCGGCGAGGTGCTGTCGCGCACGCAGATCATCTCGCTGGTGTGGGACATGAACTTCGATTGCGACACCAACGTGGTGGAGGTGTCGATCCGGCGCCTGCGGGCCAAGATCGACGACCCCTTCGAGGACAAGCTGATCCACACCCTGCGCGGCGTGGGCTATGTGCTGGAAGCGCGCGAATGAAACCGGCACGACTGTCGTTGCGCCTGGGCCTGAGCGTCAGCCTGATGGGCGCGGCGCTGGTGCTGCTGCTGGCGAGCCTGGCGGTACTGGCGCTGGACCACGAACTGGACAACCGCGCCCGCAAGGTGCTGGCACGCAAGATGGAGCAGATCGAGCACAGCCTGGGGGTGGACCTGAAGGCCAGCGACCTGGGCTCGCGCGCCCACCCCCTGCTCGACCTGGTGATGGGCCACGACGACCTGAGCCTGAACATCATCGCCCAGACCGGACGCCACCCGGCCCTGTTGAGCCTGGGGCCTGCAGTGGAGGCCGAACCGCTGCGGCGTATCGCGGCCGGGACGGCGCTGGGCTACAGCGAATGGCAGGACAGCGCCGAGGCCCGCCTGATGACCGCCGCGCGCCTGATGACCCTGCGTGACGGCACCCCGGTGCGGGTACTGCTGACGCTGAACCGGGCCGACGACCTCGGCCTGCTGCAGGCCTACCTGCGTTCGACGTTGCTGGCGTTGCCACTGCTGTTGCTGCGGATCGGCATTGCCGCCTGGAAGCTGGTGCAGCGTGGTCTGCTGCCGCTGCGCAGGTTCCGGCGGATTGCCGCCCAGGTGTCGGCGCAGGAGCTGAGCCACCGCCTGCCCGAGGACAAGCTGCCCCAGGAACTGAGTGCCCTGGCGCGCGGCATCAACGTGATGCTCGACCGGCTGGATGGCGGCGTGCAGCGTCTGTCGCAGTTTTCCGATGACCTGGCGCACGAACTGCGCACGCCGATCAGCAACCTGATGGGCAGGGCCCAGGTGACCTTGTCACGGGTGCGCTCGGCGCAGGATTACCGGGTGGCGCTGGAGGACAGCATCGAGGAGCTGACGCGCCTGAACCGGATCATCACCGACATGCTGTTCCTGGCCCAGGTGGACGCGCCGCGTCAGCAACTGGCGTTGAAGCCAGTGGCGCTGGCCGACGAGGCGCAACGGGTGGTGGAGCTGTTCGCGCTGAGCGCCGAATGCAAGGCGATCACCCTGAAGGTCAGCGGCTGGGGCACGGTGCAGGGCGACCGGCTGATGCTGCAGCGGGCGCTGTCGAACCTGTTGAGCAATGCAATTCGCCACAGCCCCGAGGGCCGCCTGGTGGAAATCGGCATCGAGCAGAGCGCACGGGGCGTGCAATGCTGGGTGCGCAACGAGGGGCCGGGGATCGAGGCGGTGCACTGGCCGCACCTGTTCGAGCGGTTCTACCGGGTGGGCTGCGGGCGCTCGCGGGTGGAGGGCGGCACGGGGCTGGGGCTGGCCATCGTGCAGTCGATCATGCAGGTACATGGTGGGCAGGTGGAGGTGACCAGCGCGGCGCAGGGGCCTACGCGGTTCAGTCTGATATTTGGCTAGGCGGCTTCGCCGGCAAGGCCGGCTCCTACAGGAATCGCAGCGCCTGTAGGAGCCGGCCTTGCCGGCGAAGGTCACGACGCATTCAGCGGTTGCTGGCTGCCAGAATCAGCTGTTTCATCTCGCTGACCGCACCCTTGAAGCCCACGAACAACGCATGGGCCACCAGCGCATGGCCGATGTTCAGTTCGTTGATGCCCTTGATCGCCGCCACCGGCTCGACGTTGTGGTAGTGCAGGCCATGCCCGGCATTCACGATCAGCCCCTGGGCCAGGCCGAAGGCCACGCCATCGGCCACGCGCTGGAGCTCTTCGGCCACCTCGGCCGGGGTCTGCGCATCGGCGTAACGCCCGGTGTGCAGTTCGATCGCCGGCGCGCCGACGCGGCGCGAGGCCTCGATCTGGCGCTCGTCGGCATCGATGAACAACGACACCTCCGACCCCAGGCGCGACAGGCGCTCCACCGCCGCCTTGATCCGCGCCTCCTGCCCCGCCACGTCCAGGCCACCTTCGGTGGTCAGTTCCTGGCGTGTCTCGGGCACCAGGCAGATGTGCGCCGGGCGAATGCGCTCGGCAAACTGCATCATCTCTTCGGTGACGCCCATCTCGAAGTTCATGCGCGTCTGCAGCACCTCGCTCAGTACCAGCACGTCACGGTCCTGGATATGCCGGCGGTCTTCGCGCAAGTGCACGGTGATGCCGTCGGCACCCGCCTCTTCGGCGTCCAGCGCGGCCTTGACCGGGTCCGGATATCGCGTGCCACGGGCCTGGCGCAGGGTCGCCACGTGGTCGATGTTCACGCCAAGGAGGATGCGGTTGCTGGTGGTCACGAAGAGACTCTCCTGAAAATTGAGCCTCACAGCATACGTCGTGATCAAGGCTTGCGAAACAGTTCCCGGCTGACCAGCGGGCGCCCGCCCAGGTGCACCGCCAGCGCCTGGCGCATCAGGCGCTTGGCCGCGCCCAGCGCGCCCGGCATCGACCACTCGGCCTCGGCCATGGCCAGCAGGTGCGCGCCACTGAACAAGCCTGGCTGCACCAGGTACACCCGCTCCAGGCCCGCGTCCACCTGCAGGCGGTACAGGCCATCGGCCACCAGCGGATCGCCATTGATGTCGTGCTCAAGCGCAAAGCCATAGCCCAGCTCGTCCAGCAGGCGCCATTCGAAGGCACGCAGCAACGGCTCCAGCGGGCGCCCCGCGCCCAGTGCCTGCAAGGTGGCAGCGTACTGCTCGAACATCACCGGGTGCGGGTCTTCGGCCTGAAGCAGGCGAATCAGCAGCTCATTGAGGTACAGCCCGCTGAACAGCGCGTCGCCGTTGAGCCAGACCGCCACGCCTGCGCTGTCCATGCGACCGACATTCTTGAGCTCGCCGCGCCCATGGAACTGCACCTCCAGCGGCACGAACGGACGCGCCAGGCTGCCGGCCTTGCCGCGCGCACGACGCAGCACGGCGCGCAGGCGCCCCTGGGGGGTAAGGAAGTCGACCAGCGCACTGGTTTCACGGTACGCCCGGCTGTGCAGCACGAAGGCCGGTTGGCCGTCTGGCATGTCCATGATTCAGCGCTTCACGAAGAGGTGGGCCCGACACCGGCCGGTGTCGGGCCAGGGCAATCAAAGGTCGCCGTAGCCCAGCGAACGCAGGGCGCGCTCGTCGTCGGACCAGCCACCCTTGACCTTGACCCACAGGTTCAGCATGACCTTGGCGTCGAACAGCAGCTCCATGTCCTTGCGCGCCTCGGTGCCGATGCGCTTGATGCGCTCGCCCTTGTCGCCAATGATGATCTTCTTCTGGCCGTCACGCTCGACCAGGATCAGTGCATGGATATGCAGCACGTTGCCCTGCTGCTTGAATTCCTCGATCTCGACGGTGATCTGGTACGGCAGCTCGGCGCCGAGCTGGCGCATGATCTTCTCGCGTACCAGTTCGGCAGCCAGGAAGCGGCTGCTGCGGTCGGTGATCTGGTCTTCGGGGAAGAAGTGCTCGTTTTCCGGCAGGTGCTTGGCAATCAGCGCTTCGAGGGCATCGAGGTTGTGCCCGTGCTGCGCCGAGACCGGCACGATCTCGGCGTTGGGCAGTTGCTCCTGCAGCCATTGCAGGTGCGGCATCAGCTCGGCCTTGTCCTCGATGCGGTCGGTCTTGTTGATGGCCAGGATCACCGGGCCCTGCACGTACTGCACGCGCTCGAGCACCAGTTGGTCCTCGTCGGTCCACTTGGTGCGATCGACCACGAAGATCACCACGTCGACGTCTTTCAACGCCGCCGAGGCGGTACGGTTCATGTAGCGGTTGAGCGCCTTCTCGTTGCCCTTGTGCATGCCGGGGGTATCGACGTACACCGCCTGCACATCACCTTCGGTCTTGATCCCGAGCATGTTGTGGCGGGTGGTCTGCGGCTTGCGCGAGGTGATCGCGAGCTTCTGCCCGAGGATGTGGTTGAGCAGCGTCGACTTGCCCACGTTGGGGCGGCCGACGATGGCGACGTAGCCGCAACGGGTAGTGTTCTGTTCAGTCATTGCCATTCTCCACGCCCAGGGCGATCAGTGCTGCGGCGGCCGCGACCTGCTCGGCGATACGCCGGCTCACGCCCTGCCCTCGGCTTTTTTCAGTCAACAGGGTCACTTCGCATTCGACGAAAAACGTCCGGCAATGGGGTTCACCCTGGATATCCACCACTTCGTAGCGGGGCAGTTCGCAGGCCCGCGACTGCAGAAACTCCTGCAGGCGGGTTTTCGGGTCCTTGTTGGTGTCGACCAGGGTCAGGCTCTCGAACTCACCGGCCAGCCATGCCAGCACGCGATCGCGAGCGGTGTGCATGTCCGAGTCCAGGTAGATCGCACCGATCAGCGCCTCGAGGGCATCGGCAAGGATCGACTCGCGCCGGAACCCGCCGCTTTTCAGCTCGCCCGAGCCCAGACGCAGGTACTCGCCCAGGTCGAAACCGCGGGCCAGCACGGCCAGGGTTTCACCCTTGACCAGGCGGGCGCGCAGGCGCGACAGCTGGCCTTCGCGGGCCTGGGGGAAGCGCTCGAACAGGGCCTCGCCGGCGACGAAATTGAGGATCGCATCACCGAGGAACTCCAGCCGTTCGTTGTTGCGGCCGGCAAAGCTGCGATGCGTGAGGGCCAGCAGCATCAGCTCCTGGTTCTTGAAGGTGTAGCCGAGCTGGCGCTCGAGGCGGCTCAAGGAAACGCTCACAGTGTACCCACGCGCTGTTCGTGGTCGATTTTCAGCAGCGGCGCCAGGGCGCCGGGCTCACACAGTTCTGTCCGGCTCGAAGCCGACGGGGTTAACGCGTTGTTCAAATGCAAATCCTGAAAGACGGTTTTGTTCATGCCTGACGTCCGGCCGGGGCGCGTCTTGTGGACGCCCTTGTACAGCCTATGCCAGAAAAGCATTCGGCGCTGTCGAAGGACAGCGCCGTTAGGGTGTTACTTGATCAGGCCAACCCGCGAAAGGCTCGGGAAGTGGCTGAGCTTGGGCTCTGGCCAGCTCATCCAGATGGCGAAGGCCTTGCCGACGATGTTCTTGTCGGGAACCATGCCCAGCAGCTCCTTGGGAATGTTGGGGTCATCCCAGTAGCGACTGTCGTTGGAGTTGTCGCGGTTGTCGCCCATCATGAAGTAGTGCCCGGCAGGCACCACCCACTGCTGGTCCGGCGGCATGCGATAGCGGCTCATCTCCTTGCGGATCAGGTGCTCGGCCTCGCCCAGCTTCTCCTTGTACAGCTCGGCGCTGCCCAGGGTGCCCGGCTCGCTGCCGACCAGTTGCTCGGCAATCGGCTGGCCGTTGACGAACAGACGCTTGTCGCTGGTGTAGCGCACCTGGTCGCCCGGCAGGCCGACCACACGCTTGATGTAGTTGACGTTCGGGTCGCTCGGGTAGCGGAACACCATCACATCGCCGCGCTGCGGGTCACCGACCTCGATGACCTTCTTGTCGATCACCGGCAGGCGGATGCCGTAGGAGAACTTGTTCACCAGGATGAAGTCGCCCACTTCCAGGGTCGGCTTCATCGACCCCGAAGGGATCTGGAACGGCTCGACCAGGAACGAGCGCAGCACCAGCACGATGAACAGCACCGGGAAGAACGATTTGCCGTACTCGACCAGCAACGGCTCCTTGTTCAACTGCTCGACCACCGCCATCTCGGGCTGGCTGACGCTGCCCTGATAGGTGTTGATCGCCGTGCGCCGGCGCGGGGCCAGGAACAGCAGATCGATCAGGGCCAGCAGTCCACACACGGCAACGGCGATGACTAGCAACAGCGGGAAATTTAGTGACATAGGACCTAGCTATCCAACCTGAGCACGGCGAGGAAGGCTTCCTGTGGAATTTCCACGTTGCCCACCTGTTTCATGCGTTTCTTACCGGCTTTCTGCTTTTCCAACAGCTTGCGCTTACGGCTAACGTCGCCACCGTAGCATTTGGCCAGTACGTTCTTTCTGAGCGCCTTGACAGTGGTACGCGCCACAATCTGCCCGCCAATGGCGGCCTGGATTGCCACATCGAACATCTGCCGCGGGATCAGTTCCTTCATCTTCTCGGTCAACGCGCGGCCTTTGTAGTGCGCATTGTCACGGTGCACGATCAATGCCAGGGCATCGACCTTGTCGCCGTTGATCAGTACATCGAGCTTGACCAGGTTGGCCGACTGATACCGGTCGAAATGGTAGTCCAGCGAAGCATAGCCGCGGCTGGTGGATTTGAGGCGGTCGAAGAAGTCCAGTACCACTTCGTTCATCGGCAGGTCGTAGCGCACCTGCACCTGGGAACCGAGGAACTGCATGTCGCGCTGTACGCCACGCTTCTCGATGCACAGGGTGATGACGTTGCCCAGGTGCTCCTGCGGCACGAGGATGGTGGCGGCCACGATCGGCTCGCGGAAGTCTTCCACCGACGACACGTCCGGCAGCTTGGACGGGTTGTCGACGTAGATGGTTTCACCGGTCTTGAGCTTGACCTCGAAGATCACGCTCGGCGCGGTGGTGATCAGGTCCAGGTCGTACTCGCGCTCCAGGCGCTCCTGGATGATCTCCATGTGCAGCATGCCGAGGAAGCCGCAACGGAAGCCGAAGCCCAGTGCGTCGGAGCTTTCGGGCAGGTACTGCAGCGACGAGTCGTTCAGGGTCAGCTTTTGCAGCGCGTCACGAAAATCTTCGAAATCTTCGGAACTGACCGGGAACAGGCCGGCATATACCTGGGGCTGGATACGTTTGAAGCCTGGCAGCACTTCCACGTCGGGCGTGGAGCTGAGGGTCAGGGTGTCACCGACCGGTGCACCGTGAATGTCCTTGATGCTGGCGATGATGAAGCCCACTTCGCCAGCCTTGAGGTCGGCGGTGGCGGTGTGTTTGGGGTTGAACACGCCCACGCTGTCGACCAGGTGCACCTTGCCGGTGGACTTGACCAGAATCTTGTCGCCCTTCTTGACCCGGCCATGGCGCACGCGCACCAGGGACACGACGCCCAGGTAGTTGTCGAACCAGGAGTCGATGATCAGCGCCTGCAGCGGTGCATCGATGTCGCCGGTAGGGGCCGGAATGGTCTGCACCAGGCGCTCGAGCACCTCGTCCACGCGCATGCCGCTCTTGGCACTGCAGGCCACGGCGTCGGTGGCGTCGATGCCGATGATCTTCTCGATCTCGTCCTTGACACGGTCCGGATCGGCCTGGGGCAGGTCCATCTTGTTCAGTACCGGCATGACCTCCAGGCCCTGCTCGATGGCGGTGTAGCAGTTGGCGACCGACTGGGCCTCCACGCCCTGGCCGGCATCGACCACCAGCAGCGCGCCTTCGCAGGCGGCCAGCGAACGGCTGACTTCATAGGTGAAGTCGACGTGGCCGGGGGTGTCGATGAAGTTCAGCTGGTAGGTGATGCCGTCGTTCGCCTTGTAATACAGGGTAACGCTATGGGCTTTGATGGTGATCCCGCGCTCGCGCTCGAGGTCCATGGAGTCAAGTACCTGCGCTTCCATCTCGCGCGCGGTGAGGCCACCGCACATCTGGATGAAACGGTCGGCCAGGGTCGACTTGCCATGGTCAATGTGGGCGATGATGGAGAAATTGCGGATATGACTCAAATCACTCACGGGTCAACACTCAAAAAGGCTGCGGGGCGAACGCCCGCCGAAAAATAGCCGGGAATTGTACCTTATGCAGGGGCCAGCCGCCACGCCCGCCCCTCCAGTTTCATGGTGCCTGATATTTCTGTCAGTAGATGGCCGCGCGCGCAGACCCGAATATAGGGCACCAGACGGAGAAATGGCCATGGCACATGTTCAACCAGCAGTCCCCGGAAGCCCCGATACGAGCTTTGGTGACAACGGCGAGCGCTCCCTACCGCAAATTGCGGACACCGATCGTTTCATCACTGATGTGGCAATACACGATGACACAATCACCGTGTGTGGCCTGACCGGGGACCACGAGCAGTCCCGGTATACCTTGCTTCGCTTCGATGAAAAAGGTGACCTGGACCCGACGTTCGGCAACAAAGGGATAGTGTTCGGAACATTCGACCCGGTGGCCGAATCGGGCGCGGAAGCCATCGTCGTCGATGCCAACGCGAAGATATGGATGCTGGGATGGGTGAACAGCGCCGGCAAGCCCCACAGACTGGTGGTGGCACGTTTCGACGCGCAGGGCGCGCTGGACACCAGCTATGCCTCCCCCCACGGTTACCTTGCCCTGGATCAGGACAACAGCCTTCATCTGAAGCTGCATTCCACGTCACTCCAGCTGCGGGCCGGACACCTGCTCGCCAGTGCTACGCTGGAGTCGGATTGGCTGGCTACCCATGCTTGCGTTTATCGACTGGATCTTGCCGGCAATGCCGGTTTCCCGAGCGGTCAGTTCATCGAGATCACGCACCCTTCCGGGACGGTGCAGATCGCCAATGTCATTGCGCAGGAAAGTACATTTCTCGTTGCCGGAACCTTGCGCAACGGGCCTGAGACCCGAGGCTTCATCGCACGCTTCAGAAACGACGGCACACCCGACCCGTCCTTTGGCGACCGATACGGTTTCAAGCTGTATGAATCCCCGCTGTCGCGCTGGCTGCGCTGGTTGCCGCGCTGGCTCCGCTGGCTTGCTCCGCGTCGAAACGCCAACATCCGCTTCAACACGCTGATTCAACGCTCCGATGGCCACCTGATCGTCGCGGGGAACCTGCCCGGCGAGCGCCCCGAAGACACCAACGCCATGACCTGGCAATTCGATGCCGAAGATGTGAGGGACGCGGCCTATAACCACGGCAACCCGACGGTGCTGACCTTCGACACGCACACCGAAGACGAATGGGAAGCCGCAGCGCTGCACCAGGACGGCAAGCTGGTGGTATTTGGCCTGGGCGGCCAGCGCGTCTACCGTGCCCGCTATACAGCCCATGGCCGACTGGATACTGCCTTTGGCAACCAAGGTGTCGCCTTCCAGGACTACCCCAAGGACAGAAAGATGATCGCCGTCGCAATGACGCCCGCCGCCACACTGCTTGGCTTGAACAGCCGGCATGCATGGAGTTTCTCCGGTCTTCTGGCACGCTTTCGCAACTGACTTCGCGCCCATGAAAAAGCCCGACGCATCGGCGTCGGGCTTTTTCTTACCGCGACCTTCTCGGTCAGGCCTTACTCGGCCAGCTTGAAGGTGATGAAACTGGCACGGCCCTGACGCAGCACGCGCATCGATACCGAACGGTTCTTCGGCAGTTCCTTGGCGATTTCGGTGAAGTTCTTCGCCGACAGGATGGCCTGGTTGTTCAGGTGGCTGATGACGTCACCGGGACGCAGGCCGATCATCGCGGCCGGGCCATCCTGCACTTCCTTGATGACCACGCCGCCCTTGAGCTCCAGAGTCTTTTTCTGCTCTGCGGTCAGGTCGGCTACCGATACGCCCAGGCGGTTGCTGCTGCGCTCGACGCCGCCATTGGCACCGGTGGTCACGTCCTGATCTTCATCGGGCAGTGCACCGATGGTCACGTCCAGGTTCTGGCGCTTGCCGTTGCGGATGATCTCCAGCTTGGCCTTGGCGCCATCTTTCAGGCCACCGACCAGGTGCGGCAGGTCAGCCGACATGACGATAGGCTGACCGTTCATGCTCAGGATCACGTCGCCCACCTGCAGGCCGCCCTTGGCTGCCGGACCATCTTCCAGCACCTGGGCCACCAGCGCGCCGGCCGGTTTGTCCAGGCCGAAGGATTCGGCCAGGTCCTTGTTGACCTCCTGGATCACCACGCCCAGCCAGCCACGGCTGACCTTGCCGTCCTTTTTCAGCTGGTTGGAAACATCCAGTGCAACATCGATCGGGATAGCGAACGACAGGCCCATGAAGCCGCCCGAGCGGGTGAAGATCTGCGAGTTAATGCCGACCACTTCGCCATTCATGTTGAACAGCGGGCCACCGGAGTTACCCGGGTTGATCGCAACGTCGGTCTGGATGAACGGCACGTAGGTGTCGTTGGGCAGGGTGCGGCCCTTGGCGCTGACGATACCCTTGGTCACCGAGTGATCGAAGCCGAACGGCGAACCGATGGCCAGTACCCACTCGCCCACCTTGAGTTTCTCGGAGTCACCCAGCTTGACCGTGGGCAGGTTCTTGCCATCGACCTTCAGCAATGCCACGTCGGTACGCGGGTCGGTGCCGACCAGCTTGGCCTGCAGTTCGCTGCGGTCGGACAGGCGCACGATGATTTCATCGGCATCGGCCACCACGTGGTTGTTGGTGAGGATGTAGCCGTCGGCCGAAATGATGAAGCCCGAACCCAGCGACTGGGCCTCGCGCTGACGATCGCCACGGGGTGAGCGCGGGGCTTGTGGCATGTTGCGCTCGAAGAACTCGCGGAACATCGGCGGCAGGCCTTCGAGGTCTGGCATCTGACCCGCGGCATACTTGCGATCAGGCAGCTTCTGCTTGGTACTGATGTTGACCACCGCCGGCGAGGCCTGCTCGACCAGGGTGGTGAAATCAGGCAGGGCTTCGGCCTGGGCGTTGAGCACCTGCCCGAGCATGAGCACGGCGGCGAACAGCGACAGATAGGATTTCAAGCGAGGTATTGACATACGGCTCCCGTCACAACGAGCGTGGTTAAGCAGTAGGGACCAGCCAACGCACAAAGCCCGGCAACATCCTCGAAAGGCTGCGACCAGGCTCGGTGGATCGGCATTGTTGATGCTGCAACAGCAGTAAAGGCCAGCCCCCGAAAGAACTGACCTATAGATAAATCTGGAGAATTTTGCAAATTCGAAGGCTTACGAATCATGTCAACGCCTTGGCGGCCCATCGATCATCAACGCATTACCTGTGGCTCGTCATTGGCTGGCGTGGGCGTCTTGGGCGCGCATCGACAAGGCGACCCGCTCGGCCGTACCGATGGGGATCTCCCCTACCACGGTGACCACCACATCCCCCTTGGGCGTGGTCAGCCGGCGCGAAACCGCGACCGTCGGGCCAAGCTGGGTACGGGCGTCGATGCCCGAATTGCCTGCAACCGGCTCCAGGAACACCGAGAAGCGTGCCAGGCCATCATCGTACATCAGGCTGCTGACGATGCTCTTGTGCTCCGGATCCTTGCGTACCGCGCTGTTGACCAGCTCGAAGCCCGGTGGCAACCAGTCGGAACGCCATCCCGATGCGGCCTCGGCAACCTGCTGAGTGGCCTGGGCCACCGGCTTGCAGTTGCTGCTGGGCTGCAGTTGGGCATCGTCCGGCACCTTGTCGGTCTCCAACCGGGTGAACTGGAAGCGCTCCAGCAGTTGCTCCTTGTCGTTGAGCAGCAACGACTTGAGAGGCAAACCCGACTGTCGATCCAGGTGCAGCTCGAAGGCATAACGATGCTGATCGCGCGGCCTGAGGGTGATGATCTCGACCTCGCGACCGGCCACCCGGGAGCGCCCTGCCACACTCAGGTCGTACCAGTTCATCAGCTTCAAGGGGTCCAGTACACGGGGCGAAGACTGCGCCGCATTGCCCACTCCGCGGGCCAGGGCGCCGCTCACGCACTGGGTACGTCCATCTACCCGCACAACCTCAAGGGCTGGGCCATCGAGTTGCAACAAGCGTTCACGAACCTTGCCCTCCTGCACCCGATGCCAGATGTCATGGGTGGAAAAGCTGCCGTTACGCTCGTAGACGAAAGTACCCTGATAACTCTGCTGCTGCTCGGCCTTGGCCAGACGGTTGAGCCAGTCTGCGGCATCAGTGGAGGAGTTGGCGGCCAGGGCCGGCACCGACAGACATCCTCCGAGCAAGAGCGGTAGTAGAGTTGGCGCGCGCATGATCCTCCTTACTCAGCGATTTTCCAGGCTGGCCGCACGGGCATAAGGCAGAGCACTTTCAGTCCCTTCCACGGCGGCTTCCTGAGCATGCTGGCGCAGGTAGCCCGGCAGACGTTCGTCCTGCCAGCCGCTTTGACCTTGCAGCACGCCATTGGCCATCGGGCCGGTCGGCTGTTCGGCACTCTCGGTGTAGCCTGCCAGTACTGCCGGGCCTTGCACCTGAGGTACGGTCACGCCTTGCTGCACAGGCTGCTGGGCAGCCAGTTGGGCACCGCTGATGTCGTCCTGGTTGTACAGGCGCACACCTGCCAGTACTGCAACGGTCACCGAAGCTGCAACAGCCAGACGACCCAGGCTGCGCCATGGACCACGGGCAACCTTGACCGGCGTGGCTTCGTCAGCCAGTGCGGCACTGACCGCGGCGGCGATATCCAGTTTTGGCAGCAGCAGTTCCTTGTGCATCGCTGCTCGGGCAACCTGGTAACGCGACCAGGTGGCACGGGTTTCATTGTCGTCGACGGCATTCAATACCCGACGCAACTCCAGTTCGTCCGCTTCGTTATCCATCACCGCGGACAGCGATTCCTGCAAAGCTTCACGACTCATGGCGGTTCCTCTCTTGGCTGTCGCCGCTGTCTCAGGTTTCCTGCAACAACGGCTGCAGGGCTTTATCTATGGCCTCCCGAGCGCGGAAAATTCGAGAGCGCACGGTACCCACCGGACACTGCATGACGCTCGCAATGTCCTCGTAACTCAGACCATCGAATTCACGTAAAGTTAACGCCGTACGCAAATCTTCTGGCAGCTGCTGGATGGTTCGGTGGACGGTGCCCTCGATTTCATCTCGTAACAGCGCGCGCTCTGGTGACTCGAGATCCTTGAGGCCATGATCGCCATCGTAAAATTCCGCATCCTCGGAACTGACATCACTGTCTGGCGGCCGTCGACCGCGGGATACCAGATAGTTTTTCGCCGTGTTGATCGCAATGCGGTACAGCCAGGTATAAAACGCACTGTCGCCACGGAAATTGCCAAGCGCACGGTAAGCCTTGATGAACGCTTCCTGTGCCACATCCTGGGCTTCATGGGTGTCGTGCACAAAACGCACGATCAACCCGAGAATCTTGTGCTGATACTTCAGCACCAACAGATCAAACGCTCGCCTGTCGCCACGCTGCACGCGCTCGACAAGCTGCTGATCCTCTTCCTGGGTTAGCATGAACACTCCTCGGTGGACCTGGAGGAGTGCTGCAGCGGCCATCGTTCAGGCTTGCAACCATAGACTCGGGCTTTTCGCAAAAGTTCTCCCCTCCAAGCAAGTTTCCTGCGGCCCTTGAACGGCTCGCACGAAAAACGCAGCACGGTCACGGCCGGCTGCGTCAATATTCTGGTCTCGTGTACGCAGGCAGAGCCGATATCAGCCCCAGGCCTCCCGTCGCCGCCGCGTCCTGGCATGCAGGCAACCTTCTATGGATAGGCAGGGTTCCAGGAAAGTTCCCACATGCAAGCATCAGGTCGCACCGCACGTCATGGAAATCAGGCCCTCGAGGCTGTTATAAAGGCAACCCAGCCCGTTTCACGATAGTTTCACAATGCCATAAACACCTGACTATTGTGCCGATACCCCCGTCCTTATACTAGTGGTCGCCTCGCTCGGATATCCCTGACATGAGCCAACAATTCCAACATGACGTTCTGGTGATCGGCAGCGGTGCCGCCGGCCTGAGCCTGGCCCTGAACCTGCCGGCGCACCTGCGCATCGCCGTACTGAGCAAAGGCGAGCTGGCCAACGGCTCGACCTTCTGGGCACAGGGCGGTGTTGCCGCCGTGCTCGACGACACCGACACGGTACAGTCCCACGTGGAGGATACGCTCAATGCCGGCGGCGGGCTGTGTCATGAAGACGCGGTGCGCTATACGGTCGAGCACAGCCGCGAGGCGATCCAGTGGCTGATCGACCAGGGCGTGCCGTTTACCCGTGACGAACAGGCCGGCGTCGATGAACGCGGCTTCGAGTTCCACCTGACCCGCGAGGGCGGCCACAGCCACCGGCGCATCATCCACGCGGCCGACGCCACTGGCGCGGCGATTTTCACCACGTTGCTGGAGCAGGCCCGCCAGCGCCCGAACATCGAGCTTCTGGAACAGCGCGTGGCGGTCGACCTGATCACCGAGCGGCGCCTGGGCCAGGCCGGCGAGCGCTGCCTGGGGGCCTATGTGCTCAACCGTGCCAGCGGCGAGGTCGACACCTTTGGCGCCCGCTTCACCGCGCTGGCCACCGGCGGGGCGGCCAAGGTCTACCTCTATACCAGCAACCCGGACGGCGCCTGCGGCGACGGGATCGCCATGGCCTGGCGCGCCGGCTGCCGGGTGGCGAACCTGGAGTTCAACCAGTTCCACCCCACCTGCCTTTACCACCCGCAGGCCAAGAGCTTCCTGATCACAGAAGCACTGCGCGGCGAAGGCGCCCTGCTCAAGCTGCCCAACGGCGAGCGCTTCATGCCGCGCTTCGACCCGCGCGCCGAACTCGCCCCGCGCGACATCGTGGCCCGCGCCATCGACCATGAGATGAAGCGCCTGGGCGTCGACTGCGTGTACCTGGACATCAGCCACAAGCCTGCGGAGTTCGTCAAAAGCCACTTCCCGACCGTGTACGAACGCTGCCTCACCTTCGGTATCGACATCACCACCCAGCCGATCCCGGTGGTACCGGCGGCGCACTACACCTGTGGCGGCGTGATGGTCGACGACCACGGCCAGACCGACGTACCGGGGCTCTATGCCATTGGCGAAACCAGCTTCACCGGCCTGCACGGTGCCAACCGCATGGCCAGCAACTCGCTGCTCGAATGTTTCGTCTACGGCCGCTCGGCGGCAGCCGACATCCTCGCCAGGCTCGACAGCGTGGCCATGCCCCAGGCCCTGCCCTGCTGGGATGCCAGCCAGGTCACCGATTCGGACGAAGATGTGATCATTGCGCACAACTGGGACGAGCTGCGCCGGTTCATGTGGGACTACGTCGGCATCGTGCGCACCAGCAAGCGCCTGCAGCGCGCCCAGCACCGGGTACGTCTGCTGCTGGACGAAATCGACGAGTTCTACAGCAACTACAAGGTCAGCCGCGACCTGATCGAGCTGAGGAACCTTGCCCAGGTAGCGGAGCTGATGATCCGCTCGGCCATGCAGCGCAAGGAAAGCCGGGGCCTGCACTACACCCTGGACTACCCGGACATGCTGCCCGAAGCGCTGGACACTATTCTACGGCCGCCCACCTACGCCGACTGAACTTCAACCGCAAGCGCAGGCGCCGGTGCAGCACCGGTTCCAGCGCATCGGGGGCGATGCACTGGCTCTGGCTGAACAGCCGCCCCGGCCGGCGATAACGCAGCACTACCAGGGCGGGCAAGGCGAGGCTGTCGCGGCGCAGTTGCACCTGCTGCCAGCCCGTGGCCGCGCTGAACAGGTGCCAGCCAGAAGGATCACGGCGCAGGCCGGTGACGGCACGCGGGTGGGTGAGCAGGATATGCCGGGGCACGACCCAGGCTGCGTGTGCCAGGCAAAGCCCCAGGCCAAGCAGGGTCATGTATAGCGAAATGGCCAGCAGGCACAGCGCGACCAGCGCCAGCAACTGGCATGCGAGGTAGGCCGCCAGCAGGGCCCGCGAGCCCTGCCAGCGACACTCGAAGCGGTCACTTGGGCTGGACACGGTCCAGGATCATGCGCACCATGCGCTGCAGCTCAGGGTCGTCGGACTCGCTGCGTTCCATGAACCAGCCGAACATGTCCTGGTCTTCACAGGTCAGCAGCCGGACATAGAGCGCGCGGTCGACGTCGTTCAAGGTGCTGTAGACCTCCTGGGTAAACGGCACCAGCAGCACGTCCAGCTCCAGCATGCCGCGGCGGCTATGCCAGAAGAGCCGGTTGAGTTCAGATTGTTCGACGACCATGGAGCCCTCCTCAAATTGGCCGCCAGTATACAGGCCGAGCCTGTGAACGGCACAAGGCGTTGGTCTAGGTCGGCTACCTATTTTGCCGACAGCACTCTATGATGACCCCCAGTCCTGATTACCTGCGAAGACCCATGGCCGACTCCGCTTTTTTCTGCCCCCTGTCCCACGAGGGCGTCCTCGCCGTCCGCGGCTCTGACGCCGGCAAGTTTCTGCAAGGTCAACTGACCTGCAACATCAATTACCTCGACGAGCACACCTCCAGCCTCGGCGCGCGCTGCATGGTCAAAGGGCGCATGCAGTCGAGCTTTCGCATCGTGCCCCACGCCGACGGCTTCGTGCTGGCAATGACCCACGAACTGCTCGAGCCGCAACTGGCCGACCTGAAGAAGTACGCCGTGTTCTCCAAGGCCAAGCTCACCGACGAGAGCAGTGCCTGGGCGCGCTTCGGCCTGCAGCATGGCGACAAGGCGTTGCAGGCGCTGGGCATCGAGCCGCCGACGCAAGATGGCGCCATCAGCCGGCACGCCCCCCTGTTCGCGATTGCCGTATCGCCGGGCCGCACCGAACTGTGGGTACCGGCCGAACAGGCCGCAGCCGTACGCGAGCAACTGGCCCAGCACCTCGACGAAGGCCCGTTGGACGACTGGCTGCTGGGGCAGATCCGCGCCGGTATCGGCCAGGTGATGGCCCAGACCCGCGAGCTGTTCATCCCGCAGATGATCAACCTGCAGGCCGTGGGGGGCGTCAGCTTCAAGAAAGGTTGCTATACCGGGCAGGAAATCGTCGCGCGCATGCAGTACCTGGGCAAGCTCAAGCGTCGCCTGTATCGCCTGGCCCTGGCCGAGGGTACTGCTCCGGCCCCTGGCACCGAGGTGTTCTCCCCTACCCATGCCTCCTCGGTGGGTGAGGTGGTGCTGGCCGCCACGAGCGCGCAGGGCAGCGAGCTGCTGGCGGTGCTGACTGCCGATGCGGTAGCAGACGACAACCTGCACCTGGGCAGCCCCGAGGGCCCGCGCCTGGAACTGCTGAGCCTGCCTTACGAACTGGACCGCGATCGCGAAATCCAGCGCTGAGCCCACCTGCCCCGCCGCGTGTGGCGGTGGGGCCCCTGAATGCGCTAGAGAATCCACGATGAACACGCTGGCCCAGATCGTTGAAGCACAATTGCTCAGCGCCATCGACAACGATGACCTGGTGCTGCCGACCTTGCCGGAAGTGGCCCTGAGCATCCGCGAAGCGGCTGAAGACAGCGAGATCAGCGTCAGCACCCTGAGCAAGGTGATCGGCCGCGACGCCGCGTTGTCGGCACGCCTGATCAAGGTGGTCAACAGCCCCCTGCTGCGTGCGGCCACCGAAGTCACCGACCTGCAGACCGCCATCACCCGCATGGGTATCAACTACAGCTGCAACCTGGCCATCGGCCTGGTGATCGAGCAGATCTTCCATGCGCGCTCACCAGTGGTCGAACAGAAAATGCGTGAAATATGGGCCAAGAGCCTGGAAGTGGCCGGCATCAGCTATGAGCTGTGCCTGCGCTTCACCCAGCTCAAGCCCGACCAGGGCGCCCTCGCCGGGCTGGTCCACCAGATCGGCGCATTGCCGATCCTGACCTATGCCGAAGAACACAACGAACTGCTCTCCGACCCGGTCTGCCTGAACCATGTGATCGGCCTGATCCACCCGGTACTGGGCGACAAGATCCTCAGCGTGTGGGAATTTCCCGAGCAACTGGCCGGGCTGCCGAGCCTGTCGCAGAACCTGGAGCGCAGCACCGACAAGCTCGACTATGTCGACATCGTGCAGATCGCGCGCACCCTCAGCGATGGCAACGAACATGCCCTGGCGCGCCTGCCGGCGATGCGTCACCTGAAGCTGCCACCCAACAGCCACCTGCAGGTCAGCGAGCTGATCGGCGCCAAGCACATGTTTCGCGCCTGATCAGTCGCCCGGGTTGAAGCTGACCCGAACCTTGAGCCCGCCGCGCTCGCCATCGTGCAGGCTGATCTGCGCCAGGTGTGCGCGGCAGATCTCACCGACGATGGCCAGCCCCAGGCCGGTGCCCTGCGCACTGCGCCGATAGAAGCGTTCGAATACCCGCTCGCGCTCCTGCGGGGGAATCCCCGGCCCGTCGTCCTCCACCTCCAGCACCGCCGGGGCCGTCACCCGCAGAATCACGTTGCCATTGGCCGGGGTGTGCGCCAGGGCGTTGTCCACCAGGTTGCTCAGCAATTCGTTGAGCAGCGTCGGCTCGCCGCGTATCCACACCGGCGCCTGTGCTTCCAGTGCCAATGCCACACCCCGTGCATGCGCCAGCGGCGCCATGGCCATGCCCAGCTCGCGGGCCAGCTGGCTGAGGTCGAGCAACTGTGCACCACCCTCGGCAATGGCGCGCGCACCGTTCTCCACCCGTGCCAGCGACAGCAGCTGGTTGGCCAGGTGGGTCAGCTTGTCGGTGCCCTGGGCCGCCAGTTCGAGCGTGGTGCGCCATTCCTGCGGGTCCTTGGCGCGCAGGCCCAGTTCCACCCGCGCCTTGAGCGCCGCCAGGGGGGTGCGCAACTCGTGCGCGGCGTCGGCGATGAACTGCGCCTGGCGCTCGAACTGGCCCCGCAGGCGCTCGGTGAAGTGATTCAGTGCACGCACCAGCGGCCCCAGTTCGCGCTGAACCTGAACCACCGGCAGGGCGCGCAGGTCGTCGGGCTGGCGTTCTTCCACGGCGCTGCGCAGGCGCTCCAGCGGGCGCAATGCGGCGCTGACCGCAAACCACACCAGCAGCAACGCCCCCATCGCCAGCATGCCCAGGCGCAGCAGGGTATCGGCCATCAGGCTGCGGGCCATGCTCACGCGCGCCTCTTCGGTTTCGGCCACGCGGATCTCCGCCATGCCGTTCATGTTCGGCTCGCTCACCGCCTTGAGCAGGCTGACTACCCGCACGTCCTGGCCCAGGTAGCGCGCATCGTAGAAGCGCGCCAGGGCCGGATAGTCATCGGTACGCGGGGTATCGGGCGGCGGTGCGGGCAGGTTTTCGTAGCCGGAAATCAGGCGTTGATGGATGTCGTTGACCTGGTAGTAGATCCGCCCCGCGCTGTCGTAGGCAAAGGTGTCCAATGCCACGTAGGGCACATCGGCGCTGAGGGTGCCGTCGCGTTGCGAGAGCCCTGCGGCGATGGTGCGCGCCGAGGCCAGCAGGGTACGGTCATAGGCGGTGTCGGCGGCCTCGCGACCGTTCCAGTAGGCACTCAGCCCGCTGGCCACCATCAGCACCACCAGCAGCAGGGCGAGGTTCCACAGCAGGCGCCCGCGCAGGCTGCCGGCGTCACGCATCACGGTGCTCGAGCAGATAGCCCAGCCCACGGAAGGTGACGATCGCCACGGCATGACCGTCGAGCTTCTTGCGCAGGCGGTGCACGTAGATCTCGATGGCGTCGGGGCTGGCCTCCTCGTCCAGGCCGAACACCTGCGCCGCCAGTTGCTCCTTGCTCATCACCCTGCCGGGGCGGGCGATCAGCGCCTCGAGCACGGCCTGTTCGCGGGAGGTCAGGGCCAACAGCTCGCCCCCCAGGGTGAAGCGCCGGGTATCCAGGTCGTAGACCAGCGGGCCGCAGGTCTGCTGGCGCTCGCCACCGAGCACGCTGCGGCGCAGCAGGGCCTTGACTCGCGCCTCCAGCTCGGTCAGTTCGAACGGCTTGGCCAGGTAGTCGTCAGCCCCCAGGTTCAGGCCGTGCACCCGGTCCTTGACGTCGCTGCGGGCGGTCAGCATCAGCACCGGCACGGTCTTGCCGCGGGCCCGCAGGCGCGCCAGCACCTCGAAGCCGTCCATGCGCGGCAGGCCCACATCGAGCACCGCCACGGCATATTCCTCGCTGGCAAGGGCCAGGTCGGCAGCAACCCCATCGTGCAGCACATCCACCGTCAGGCCGGTGCTCTTGAGGGCCTGGGCCACGCTCTCAGCCAGTTGCAGATGGTCTTCGACGAGCAGTACACGCATCGATTTCTCCTGGTCGTGTCGCGTTCAATGGCGCGGAGTTTACAGCGCGGCGGGCGCCTGTGAAGCCATCGAAACATTGAAAGGCCACTGAAAGGTTAGCGAAAGGTTGAGCCCCTAGCATCGCCTGACGGCCCGTTGTACAGGCCGTAGATCGAACCGAAGCGTTCGACCCGAATAAGAACAATAACGGAGTCACCCCACGATGCTGTCCACCCAGCCTCAGGCGCCTGCGCCTGCCCGTCGCCTGCACCCTCGTCCCTCTGCCATCGCCAGTGCCCTCGCCTTTGTCGGCGTCGCCCCGCTGAGCCAGGCCGCGTTCGTCGAAGACAGCACCGCCACCTTCGAAACACGCACCATGTACTTCAACCGCGATTTCCACAACGAGCCCAGCACCACACAATCCAAGCGCGAGGAATGGGCCCAGGGCTTCATGCTCAACCTGGAATCGGGCTACACCGAAGGCACCGTCGGCTTCGGCGTCGACGCCCTGGGCATGCTCGGGGTCAAGCTCGACTCCGGCAAGGGCCGCACCGGCACCGGCCTGCTGCCAACCCATGACAACGGGCGCGCCGCCGACGAGTACTCCAAGCTCGGCCTGACCGGCAAGGTCAAGGTGTCGGCCACCGAGCTGAAGGTCGGTACGCTGATCCCGCAAACGCCCACCCTGCGCCCCAACGACGGGCGTATCCTGCCGCAGACGTTCGAGGGCGGGCTGCTGACCTCCCAGGAAATCAGGCACCTGACCTTCACCGGTGGCCGCCTTGAAAAGGTCAAGGACCGCAACGACACCAACAAGGAAGACATCGCCCTCAACAACAAGAACGGTCGCTTCCTGGGCACGGCCGAAGGCAAGCATTTCGACATGGCCGGAGTGGACTACAAGCTCACCGACCGCATCACCGGCAGCTATCACTTCGCCCAGCTCGACGACGTGTACCGCCAGCACTTCGTCGGCCTGCTCGCGACCCAGCCGTTCGGCCCGGGCACCTTCGGCGCCGATGTGCGTGTGGCGTTCAGCGGCGACCAGGGCCAGGCCCGCGGCGGCAGGATCGACAACACCGCCTTCGGCAGCCTGTTCAGCTATGCCCTCGGCGGCCACAAGCTGAGCACCGGCTACCAGCACCTGTCGGGCGACAGCGCCTTCCCCTACGTCGATGGCGCCGACCCCTACCTGGTCAACTTCGTGCAGATCAACGACTTCGCCCAGGCCGACGAGCGCTCCTGGCAAGTGCGCTACGACTACGACTTCGCCAAGCTCGGCGTACCCGGCCTGAGCTTCATGAGCCGCTACCTCAGTGGCGACAACGTCAGCCGCGCCGGCGGTGGCGAAGGCAAGGAGTGGGAGCGCAATACCGAATTCAAGTACGTGGTACAGAGCGGCGCCCTGAAGAACGTCGCCGTGCGCCTGCGTAACGCCACCTTCCGTTCCAACTTCTCCCGCGACGCCGACGAAGTGCGGCTGCTGGTGAGCTACAGCGTGGCGCTTTGGTAATCCGCCCATAACAACAATGTTCACGGAGACTGACGATGACTTTTTCACTGCGCAAGATCGCCCTGGCCACCGGCTGCCTGCTGCTGGCCGGCAACGTGCTGGCCGCCGAACCCAAACGCCCCGAGTGCATTGCCCCGGCCTCGCCCGGCGGCGGCTTTGACCTGACCTGCAAGCTGGTGCAGAGCGCGCTGCTCAACGAGAAGATCCTGAGCAAGCCGATGCGCGTCACCTACATGCCCGGCGGAGTCGGCGCGGTGGCCTACAACGCGGTGGTGGCCCAGCGCCCGGCCGACGCCGGCACGCTGGTGGCGTGGTCCAGCGGTTCGCTGCTGAACCTGGCCCAGGGCAAGTTCGGCCGCTTCGACGAGAACGCAGTGCGCTGGCTGGCAGCGGTAGGCACCAGCTACGGCGCCATCGCGGTGAAAAAGGACTCGCCCTACAAGACCCTCGATGACCTGGTGGCGGCACTGAAAAAAGACCCTGGCAAGGTGGTGATCGGCTCGGGCGGCACCGTTGGCAGCCAGGACTGGATGCAGACCGCACTGATTGCCAAGGCCGCCGGCATCAACCCGCGCGACCTGCGCTATGTGGCACTGGAAGGCGGTGGCGAGATTGCCACCGCATTGCTGGGCGGGCACATCCAGGTGGGCAGCACGGACATCTCCGACTCGATGCCGCACATCCAGAGCGGCGACATGCGCCTGCTGGCGGTGTTCTCCCCCGAACGCCTGGACGAGCCCGAGATGAAGGACATCCCTACCGCCAAGGAACAGGGCTACGACATCGTCTGGCCAGTGGTACGCGGGTTCTACCTGGGGCCGAAGGTGAGCGACGAGGACTACGCCTGGTGGAAGGCATCGTTCGACACGCTGCTGGCCTCGGATGAATTCGACAAGCTGCGTGACCAGCGCGAGCTGTTCCCGTTCGCCATGACCGGTGAAGCGCTGGACGTGTATGTGAAGCAGCAGGTAGCGGACTACAAGGCACTGGCCCAGGAATTCGGACTGATCCAGTAACCCATCGCTTCACCTGTAGGAGCCGGCCTTGCCGGTGAATCACCGCGGTCCCGCCAGGTCGGTGGCGCGTCATTCGCCGGCAAGGCCGGCTCCTACGGGTGCAGGTTTGCCCTTCGAGGATTCCCCCATGATCCTGCAACGACTTTTCGCCCTGACCCTGCTGGCCGCCTGCGCCGCACTGGCCGTCATGGCCTGGCCCTACCAGGCCGCCTTCTCCTACGAACCGGTCGGCCCGCGCGCCTATCCGTTGCTGATGCTCGGCCTGATGGCCATCGCTCTGCTCTACCTGGCGATCCGTCCCACGCCCATCGTGCGCAAGGACGACGAACCAGAGCTGGACCGCGCCAGCCTGATCAAGATCGGCCTGTGCACCGGCCTGCTGCTGGTGTTCGCCGCCACCTTCGAATCCCTGGGCTTCATTCTCAGCAGCACGCTGATCGGCATCCCCATGGCGCGCCTGTACGGAGGACGCTGGCTGCCCAGTGCGGTCATCGTCGGATTGATGAGCATCGCCCTGTACCTGCTGTTCGACCGTGCCATGGATGTGCCCCTGCCCCTGGGCCTGCTCGACGTTCTGGAGAATTGACATGGATACTTTCAGCTACCTCGGCCAGGGCTTCGGCGTCGCCCTGAGCCCCTACAACCTGGTGACTGCACTGTGCGGCACCCTGATCGGTACGGTGGTCGGCCTGCTGCCGGGCCTGGGCCCGATCAACGGCGTGGCGCTGCTGATCCCCATCGCGTTCGCCCTGGGCCTGCCGCCGGAATCGGCGCTGATCCTGCTGGCCGCGGTGTACCTGGGCTGCGAATACGGCGGGCGCATCAGCTCGATCCTGCTCAATATCCCCGGTGAAGCCTCCACCGTGATGACCACCCTGGACGGCTACCCCATGGCTCGCCAGGGCCTGGCCGGGGTGGCGCTGTCGCTGTCGGCCTGGAGCTCGTTCATCGGTGCGTTCATCGCCACCTGCGGCATGGTGCTGTTCGCCCCGCTGCTGGCCAAGTGGGCGATCGCCTTCGGTCCGGCGGAGTATTTCGTGCTGATGGTGTTCGCCATCGTGGCACTGGGCGGCATGGCCGGCGACAAGCCGCTCAAGACCTTCATCGCCGCCCTGATCGGGCTGTTCCTTTCGGCCGTGGGCATCGACGCCAACAGCGGTGTGTACCGCTTCACCGGCGACAGCATCCACCTCACCGACGGCATCCAGTTCGTGGTGCTGGTGCTGGGCCTGTTCTCCATCAGCGAGATCCTGTTGCTGCTGGAAAAGACCCACCACGGGCACAAGGCCGTGGAAGCCACCGGACGCATGCTGTTCAACCTCAAGGAAGCCGCCTCGGTGTTCGTGGTGAACATCCGCTGCGGCCTGCTCGGCTTCTTCATGGGCGTGCTGCCCGGGGCCGGTGCGACCCTGGCCAGTGCCGTGGCGTACATGACCGAAAAACGCCTGGCCGGTGCCAGCGGCACCTTCGGCAAGGGTGACAAGCGCGGCCTGGCCGCTCCGGAAACCGCCATCGGCGCCTCCTGCTGCGGCGCCCTGGTGCCGATGCTGACCCTGGGCGTACCGGGCTCGGGTACCACGGCGGTGATGATCGGTGCCTTGAGCCTGTACAACATCACCCCCGGCCCGCTGCTGTTCGAACAGCAACCGGATATCGTCTGGGGCCTGATCGCCTCGCTGTTCATCGCCAACATCATGCTGGTGATCCTCAACATCCCCATGGTGCGCCTGTTCACCCGCATCCTGTCGGTGCCCAACTGGGCGCTGGTGCCGGTGATCGCGATCATCACCGCGATCGGCGTGTATGCGGTGCATGCCACCACCTTCGACCTGTTCCTGATGATCGGCATCGGCATCTTCGGCTACATCCTGCGCAAGCTGGACTTCCCGCTGTCGCCGCTGCTGCTGGGCTTCATTCTCGGCGGGCTGATGGAGCAGAACCTGCGCCGGGCGCTGTCGATCTCCAACGGTGAACTGGAGATTCTGTGGGCCAGCCCGATCAGCCTGGGGGTGTGGGCGATGGTCGCGTTGATGCTGACCCTGCCGTTGCTGCGTATCTGGCGCCGCCGCAGCGCCCAGCGTCGTGCCCTGGCCGATGTCTGAATCCACCTTGCGCACCTGGTGGGCCACTCCACTGGTCGGCCTGGCCGGCGGGTACCTCGCCAGCCTGGTCGGCTGGCCGCTGCCATGGATGGTCGGCTCGCTGCTGGCGGTGATTCTGGTGCGCTGCCTGACGCCCTGGCAGATCGGTGAAATACCCAACGGGCGCAAGTGCGGCCAGTGGGTCATCGGCGTCGGCATCGGCCTGCACTTCACCCCCCAGGTGGTCGAACAGGTGGCCAGCCATTTCGGCTTGATCTTCTTCGGCGCGCTGATCACCAGCGTATCCAGCCTGATCGGCGTATGGCTGTTGCTGCGCACCGGTGAAGACCGGGCCACGGCGTTCTTTTCCAGCATGCCGGGCGGCTCGGGCGAGATGGTCAACCTGGGTGCACGCAACGGCGCAGTGCTCAGCCGCGTCGCCGCCGGGCAGAGCCTCCGGGTACTGGCGGTCGTGCTGTGCGTGCCCGCAGCGTTCAAGTTCCTGCTCGGCGACGGCGTACCGTTGAGCCATGCCGGTACGGTGGATGGTTACTGGCTGGCGTTGATCGCGCCGCTCGGGGTGCTGGCCGCACTGCTCTGGCAGCGCCTGCGCCAGCCCAACCCGTGGCTGTTCGGCCCGCTGCTGGTGGCCTCGAGCATCAGCATCGGCGCCAACCTGCACACCGGCCTGCCCGACGGCGCCAGCCAGCTCGGCCAGTGGCTGATCGGCAGCGGCCTGGGCTGTCACTTCAACCGCGCGTTCTTTCGTCGCGCGCCGTCGTTTCTGGGCCGTACCCTGGTCGCCACGGCGCTGACCATGCTGCTGGCGGGCCTCGCGGCCTGGGCCTTGAGCGCGTTGACGGCGCTGGACCTGCGCTCGCTGACCCTGGGCATGATGCCCGGCGGTATCGCCGAAATGAGCCTGACCGCCGAAACCCTGCAACTGTCGGTACCGCTGGTGACCGCGCTGCAGGTGATGCGCCTGCTGTTCGTGCTGTTTCTGGCCGAGCCGTTGTTCCGGCACTGGGCGGGCGAACGAACATCCGCCAACCCCTGAAACGAGAAAAGGAAGCCGAGGCTTCCTTTTCTTTTCTACTGCTCGCCTGATCAGAAGCGATAGCTTGCGCCGAGGCTGAAGCTGTACGGCATCTCGATGTTCTTGCCGTTCATGTAGCCAGCCTCGCCGTACACCTGGAAGTCCTTGGCGACGGTCCAGGCAACCCCTGCGCCCAGCTCGGCGCGCGAACCGGACAGGTCGTTGTTGAACACGTTGTCGTTCACCTGCACCTGGTTGCGCTGTGCGAACTCATGGGCAAACGCGGCCTTCACGTAGGGCTGGATCATGCTGTCGCCGCCCAGCGAGATGGTCTTGCCGAGCGTGGTACCGACCTTGCCCAGCAGCGAGCGGCTGACATCGCCATTGGCGTCGAAGCCGTTGTCCAGGGTGAAGTCCTTGCCGGCCACCGCCGCAGCGGCCACCTGGGCGAAGGGTTCGATGAAGTAGCCATCGTCGAGCTTGATGTGCTTGCCGACTTCGACCGAGGCGCTCATGCCGTGGGTGTCGTAGTCGCCCTTGGTGCGGGTGCCATCGCTCAGGCCGACCTTGGCGTCATTCTGGTAGCGGTTGTACTTGAGCACGCTGTCGACGTAATAGCCGCTCTCAGGGTCCATCCAGGTGGCGTAGCCGCCCACATAGTAGCTGTCGATGCTGCCCGAACTGCCGTAGCTCAGGTTCAGGTCCGAGCGGCTGTGGCCGGCCAGCAGGCCCAGGGTCCAGTTGCTTTCGCCCAGTTGCGCATCGGCCCCGAAGGTCAGCCCGCGCTGGTTCTGCTGGTACCCTACGCCCGACGAGGCGTCGGCAATGTTGTGCTGGTTGCCGTAGGCACGCATCCACACCCCGGCGTTCTTGCCCTGGTTGTAACGCAGCTCCCCCATGCGGCTGCGCAGCGAGGTCATTTCGCCGTAGGCGATGGTGATCGGGGTGTTGAACAGGGCCATGACCGTGCGGGTCATCGGGCTGATGGTGCGGGTTTCCCTGTCCAGGTACCAATCCTGGCCGTCCTTCACGAGCTTGTAGGAGTAGGCACCCAAGTCTACTTCCTGGCGATCGTTGAGCAGGCTGAACTGCGCATCGCCCGAGCCCGTATGAACCAGCTGCAGGCGCTCCACGCTGGCGGGGTCGGTACCGCTGGTGCCGACCATCAGCCCATGGGTGCCGCTGGCGTTGCCGGTGACGTTCAGGAAATCGGTGGCGCCGCTGGCGAAGTTGGACGCCATGTAGAACTCGCCATTGCCCGACAGGCTCTGCACATTCAGTTCATAGAACGAGTTTTCGTCGCCGAAGGTGATGCGGCCCCCGGTCATGGCCAGGTCGCCGATGGTGTTGTTGGCGTTCAGGGTCCAGTTGGAGTTGCTGTTGATGTTTACCTGCTGCACACCATTCAAGTTGCCGGTGAGTTGCGAGCGGTTGTCAAGCGCCAACGACGCGTTGGCACCAGGTGTAACAACTACATCCCCCACCAGAGACGCCTGATCAAGTTTCAGGTTAGCGGTGGCGGTATCAGCAATTTGCACATTGCCGCGCAACGAAGAAGCTGCCACGTTCAGGTTGGCCGTGGCAGGGTCCTGGACCTCAAGAATGACGCCGTTACCACCGTTCAAGGTCGAACCATTTCTAACATTGATTTCAGCGACTGTATCAGTGCGCACCAGAACTGCAGGGCCCGTACCGCCAGTGGCACTGGAGTTATCCAAGGTGAGTGTCGGCGCTTGCGAATTGATGGCTGACTCGCGCCCGATGCGAACTCCGGCCGCTGTACCGTTGAATTGCGTACCGGAAGTAGCGGTGACAGTGCCGCCAAGGATCGCTAGGCCGATGCCGTCGGCATTGCTGCCAGCGACCGTGGTCCCGCTGATGTTCAATGTGCTCCTGGCGGACACCTGGGCCCCCAGCCTAGCGCCGGTAATAGTGCTGTTGCTGACAGTGGCGGTGGACGGTGCGGCCCCTACCCGTGCTATGGCCATCCCGACAGCGCCCGTTGAGGAAACAACTGCCCCATTCACGGTCGCGTTGCTGCCAAACAGGTGCAAGCCGTTGGAACTGCCGCCCGAGATAGTGCCGCCATTGAGCTGCACGGTCGACGCGGTAACACGAATGGCCAACGTGGAAGCATCCTGGGTAGTCAGCACTGCACCATTGACGAGATCATAAGTATCCGGTGCATCTGCAGCGGTAAGTGTCAGCGTCTGGTTATCAACTAGAATGGCCAATGCCTGCTCACTTGCAAGCGCCCATGGCAATAACATCAACATATTCATAAATACAAATAGCGGCTTTTTTGCGCTTGTTTTATCGATTGTAGTTCGCATGCATGGACCCCTTGAAAAATAATCAGTTGAATTGAGGCGACTGCCTCGACTCGTAACTTCAAAGGTACATAGCCTAGGGGTATTGAATAGTGAGATATGTAGGAAATTTCCTAGGTAGCTTGCATTTAATTCCTCACCAACGCAGCGTGCTGGGGTTTCCCCCAGCACGCGACTGTCAGCTCTGAGGCAGACACAAACCGCCACCTGGCTTACGCAGGGCATAACGCACGGCCGATGCCTGAGAGCTACCCGGAATATTACCGGCCTTTACGATCCGCCAACTGGCGCGGAACGACCCCAATTCATAGTACTTGCCAGGCTGGTCAGCGATTTCGAAGTAAGACTTGAGCAGTGGCAACACACGCTCGATTCGATTTGAAGTAGCCTCTTGATCACTGACAACCACCGGTATTTCCCGCGTCCTGTCAGTGACAACTATTGAACCGGCCTTATCGCTGCACACGCTGAGTGTAATAAATACAAGATCATCTTTGGATAACACTCCCGCACGCTCTGCGATCGCCAACCTGATACCGTCTGGCAAAGGACGAGGACGTTCACAATTCAATATACCCAAAGCGGTCACTGGCGTTGTACCCGGTACATCGCTGCTACCGCCAATGCGATCCGGGAATGTCACTTTTGCAGTTACCGTCACGGTGGCAATACTGACCTCTACGCTGCCATCGACCGCCTGTTGCGGGTTGCCGGTGGTTTCGGTTTCCTGGATTTCGTAACCGATCGCGATGGTGCCATTGCCCAGGCTCTCGACGAAATTCCAGGGAATCGGGATAGAGATGACAGTCCCCGGTGTTTCGCCTGCGGCGATGGTGTGTGTAACTGCATTGTCTTTTCGACCATAGAACAACCGGACGAACTCACCCACTTTCGCATTCTCGTACACGGTAAAGAGCAGAACCGCACCTGAGCCGACATCCGCTGGGCGAATAAAACCAGGTTGTTTCGAACTGTTGCCTTGAGCGCGAACCGGTACCAGCGTGGCGTTGATCGGTCCAGGCCCGACAGGGTCGGGGCCTATGGTGGTCAAGTCAACCGCCACCTCGGTGTCGGGCGATGTCCAGGTGTTCTTGCCACGAATGACGTCATACCATACCCGTACCGCTGGGTCTTTCACCTGGTCATTGGGCAAAGCAATCTCATCCCAGTTAAAGGTGACCCGATCATTCGGCCAGATAATGACTTTTACAGTGTCCTCATCACGGTAATACACCCGAATTTCATCGCCTGCCTGAGCGTTTTTAAAAGCCGGCACGATAGCTTCCACGCCAGTGCGGGCGTCCTCCCGACTAATCGGTGCAGCGGGTACCAGCGGCTTCAGCAGGTCCTCGGGTTCGGGGGTCAGACGCACCGTCAGGTGAACCGGGATGGAAAAGTCCGAGCGATTCCCAGCCCGGTCCTCAAGCTTGTACTGGAGCACCGAAACACCTTCGCCAATCGCTTTGATAGTGTCCTCATCGAGTTCGATGTCGAAGCCATCGTCCTCTGCCTCTGGGGGAACGTCGCCACTGCGAACAGGTACCGGGTTACCAGCGATGTACAACTGATATTTGTCGCCCGGGTAATAATCAAAATAAGGAGGAACATGAAGCGTCAATGTACCGCTGTGCTCAGCAAGGTATTTCAGGGTAACGACGCCATCAGTCACGTCGGCAGGGTACTCGATTGGCGCGGGGTTATCGTTCAACGCGGGGTCCAGCAAATCCAGTGTCAGCAGTTGAATTTCAGATTCTTCTTTGTTGCCCGTCTCATTACTATATACCGAGTACCCAATCAATTTGATACCATCCCCGCCCACTTTCAAACTGTTGAAAGGGATGACGAAACGACCAGGAAGATCGGTGGCAGCAACAGGCACTTCAAACTTGTAGGTATACTGCACACCGTCTTCTACGCCGTTGACAACCGGAACACCATTTACATGCAGAGTTACATAATCGAAACTGCCATCATCCCCCCCCGAAGGCACCCACAATGGAATCTCCAACATTAGCCCCGACTTGAACTGGTCTCGGTGAAAAAGATTGACCTTACCATCGTCTGCAGCAGGCAATACATTATCCATCACAAAATCTTCAACTGCATTCACCCCGCCGACGCTCATCACCCCGAACCCCGTGGGCGCCTTGGCGGCTTTAAGTTCATTACTGTGCGTAACAACTGCTTGAAGACCCTCTTCCAATGCAGTTTTATTATCCTGATCACGCTTGGCCCGGTACTCTGCAATCGCGGGATTTTTTGCCTTGGCGGCTTCACCGGTATTTGCCTTTTCTAAAATAGTCATCTTGACTCTCCATTTCAGGTAGATTTGCTAAACACACAACAGGCACGTGACGTTTCCTCAATCAGCCTGTGCGCCGCTGATTGCTTCATACGTTCGATACTTGCTAATGCCGCTACCACGTTCCTACGTCAGGTGCGAAGTACCTGGCCGATTTAACCGCGGCTAAACGTTGCTACCATCACATACCGAGCCATTCGGAAGTTGTAGCGATATGAAAGTCATCTCCCGATCGGATTCACCACCCTGTCCATCCGCTCTGGCCACTCTGTAATTTACTACTGCAACCCCCTCGACATCCTTGCCATCTGCCTCATTGGCACGCTTAAGGGGTTGTAGGACCAAATCGGCAAAGCGTGTCATCGTAAACATAAAGCCGTTATTAACCTGCGCCGGGGTAGACAGCTTGATGGGATCGAAATAAACAACATCAGTCAGTGATCCCGTGGGGGGCGTTGATGAAGCCCCCTCAAGAGTGCGAAACAGTTGCCAGGACACTTCGACGTTGTCCCCTACGCCCCACAATCCAGGGTTGCCTGGCACGCTGATACGTATACCGTTCCAGGGTTTTTTCTGGCAGTTGATCCACCCCCAGAGCGTGACATCAGGAAATTTTACCGGTTTGAAGCCAACGATTGGCTGGACAGCAACCCGCACATGCGTATCACGGGCACGATGGCGGTTGACGCCATTGAACGTCCAGTAGAACACCGCAATCGCGGGCCCATCTCCCGCAGCCAGCACTGCGGCATAGGGCACGGGGGAAAACCTGACGACGCTGCCTGCGGTATCGCCTGCCTTCACGGTGTAGGTAGCGACCACGTCGGCGTTATTACCCCAATACAATTCAAGTATTTCGCCTGGCTCAGGCACTGCATACAG
The DNA here is from genome assembly GCF_002018915.1 of Pseudomonas sp. MF6396. Lineage (NCBI taxonomy): Bacteria > Pseudomonadati > Pseudomonadota > Gammaproteobacteria > Pseudomonadales > Pseudomonadaceae > Pseudomonas > Pseudomonas sp. MF6396. The sequence continues at coordinate 170,154 of NZ_MVOK01000011.1, forward strand.
CGTCACCTCGACAGTGACTGGCAGGTTCATGTCCTGGCGGGTCAGGATGTTGTCACCTGTTCTGCCTTTCACCACTACCGGCTTTAGCAATCGGTGAATAGGTTCGGGGCCTTCAGGGTCGGGGCCTGCGACACTCAGGTCTATCTCGAATGCAACTGTTGAGGAGGTTGAGGTGATTTCCCGAGTCAGCGTGTAGTACACCTTGCAAGCAGTGCGCCCCGAAAAGCCATCGGCGGCCAGGATTTCCCACGCCACAGGCAACCTAACGGGCCAGGTGGCGGTGGACGGTACGGTGTAAGGTGCCAATGTGCGTCCATTCCAATAGGCTTGCAGGGTGTCCCCAGTACGCGCGTCTACGATACGTGGAATATGCACCTGCACACCGCGACGGGCGTCCTCAAGGTCGACCAAACCATCTTCAGCCAGCGGCACCTGAGGCGCAGGCAGCACAATTGGCTGCGCCACATTCACGGTCAGGGGCAAGGACAAGGAGATGGCTCCCCGATTGCTAGCGCGATCCATCAGCCAGTAGTAGAGCACTCGCGAACCGTTGGCTTTCCTGCGAACATCGTCGCCCCTGATCGTCAACTCGACAAAGCCCTGATCCTTGTGCGACTGCTGGATCTGCAGCCTCGCCAGGGGGTCGAAGAGGGGGCCTTTCGACGGTTCAAGGAAGACTTCGATCACATCCTCCAACCGCACGTCCGGCCACAGCTCGACCCTGACGATAACCCTGTCGTTGTTGCGTACCAGGTAAGCTTGATCGATGGTGCGCGTGTTTTCATTCAATGCGGGGGGATTACCGGCTTGGCCGTTGTTGGGGGCGGTCTTGTCAAGAAACACTGCGGCGGGCTGGGAGGTCTCCGGGTTGAGTACCTCTGTGATCCATACCCGGTAGGAAACGTAGAAGATTCCTTGAGTGCGCAGGTAGGGCTCAGGTATAGCCGCATCCAGCGGAAAAAGGTCTGCGGGATCGGCCGTCATTGGCACTTCCCAGCTTCCAACCACTACACCGTTTTCAGCCCCACTCGATACGGCGCTGCCCCATATCAGATCAAAATGCAGTATTGCGCCATCAAAATAGTCTTGTTCGTAACCTGGCCAGGCACTCTCGATGAGAACTGCCAGCGGCCGGGTCTGATTGGCCAGTGGAATTGTATACACCCCTGCCTCGTCGGCCAGCAGAGGCAGTGCAGCAGGAACCCGCAATGTAGGCAGAATCAAAATACCGATCGATTGGCCGCTGCGGCCTGACCCCATCATGCTCAGTTTGGTCATCTGCGTATTCCTCGGGCCTGGTGGTCAAAACCATTTCAGGGCGCTGCTCGACTCTCACCTCTCACAGCCATGGCGCAAATGTAATGGCGGAATACGCTTCGCGAAACTGACAGAAATACCAGGTAGGTGCGCTTACAACGCCGGTAGCGCCCACTGCACCGGCGCCAGCCCGTGCTGTTCCAGAAACTTGTTGGCCCGGCTGAAATGCCCGCAGCCGATGAAGCCACGGTAGGCCGACAACGGTGAAGGATGCACCGACTTGAGCACCAGATGCTTGGTACCGTCGATCAGCACAGACTTGCTCTGGGCATGCTTGCCCCACAACAGGAACACGGTGGCGGGCTGGCGCTCACTGACCAGCTGGATGATGCGGTCGGTGAACGACTCCCAGCCTTTTTTGGCATGCGACGCGGCAATCGAGCGCTCCACGGTCATGGTGGTATTGAGCAGCAGCACGCCCTGTTCGGCCCAGCTCTGCAGGTAGCCATGGTTCGGGATCGGGATGTTCAGGTCGCGCTGCAACTCCTTGTAGATGTTCACCAGCGACGGCGGCGCGGGCACCCCAGGCTGCACCGAGAAGCACAGGCCGTGTGCCTGGCCCGGGCCGTGGTAGGGGTCCTGCCCCAGAATCACCACTTTGACCTGGTCCAGCGGTGTGGAGTTGAGCGCATTGAAGATCAGCGGCCCCGGGGGATAGATCTCCTTGCCGGCCGCATATTCCTGACGCAGGAACTCACGCAGTTGCTGCATGTAGGGCTGTTCGAATTCGCCGCGCAGAGCGTCTTTCCAGCTCGGTTCGAGTTTGATGCGGTCATCGTTGGTCATGGGCACTCCCGTAGGCAATGGGGGCGGACACTAGGAAAGCTGCCAGCGCTTGTCAATCGATCCGACCGGCGACCGGCATGATCGCTGGCAGTAGCCATACTTGTCGGGATAACCGCAGTGAGGTGGCCCATGGCCGTAGCGTTCGAAGTACTCACCGGCGTCGATGGCGCCCGCATCGGCGTTGCCAGCCTGGATGCGCCCCAGTCGCTCAACGCCCTGTCGTTGCCGATGATCGAGCAGTTGAGCACCCACCTGCAAAGCTGGGCCAAGGATGACGGCATCGTCTGCGTGCTGCTGCGCGGGCTGGGTGACCGGGCGTTCTGCGCGGGGGGCGATGTGCGCAGTCTTGTGGAGGCGTGCCGCGCACAGCCTGGTGAAGTACCGCCGCTGGCGGCGCGTTTCTTCGCCGCCGAGTACCGGCTCGACTATGACCTGCACCATTACCCCAAGCCTCTGCTGTGCTGGGGGCACGGGCATGTGCTGGGCGGCGGCATGGGCCTGCTGCAGGCCAGCACGGTACGCATCGTGACCCCGAGCAGCCGCCTGGCGATGCCGGAAATCAGTATCGGCCTGTACCCGGACGTGGGCGCCAGCTGGTTCCTGAACCGGCTGCCAGGGCGTCTTGGCCTGTTCCTTGGGCTGACCGGCGCGCCGATCAATGCACGCGATGCACTGGACCTGGGCCTGGCGGACCGCTTCATGGGCGAAAACCAGCAGGACGAGCTGATTGAAGGGCTGTTGCAACTGAACTGGCAGGAGCAGACCGCGATGCAGCTCAACAGCCTGCTCAAGGCGTTGCAGCAGCAGGCGCTGGCCGAGTTGCCGCCGGCCCGATGGCTGCCACGCCGGGCGCAGATCGACGCGCTGCTCGATGTCAGCGACCTGGCCTGTGCCTGGCGGGCGATCGCACAGTGGCGCATGCACGACGACGAGGTCCTGGCCAAGGCGGCACGCACCCTCACCGAAGGCTGCCCGCTGACCGCGCACCTGGTGTGGCAGCAGATCGCGCGGGCGCGCTACCTGTCGCTGGGGCAGGTGCTGCAGATGGAATATGCGATGAGCCTGAACTGCTGCCGGCATCCGGAGTTCAGCGAAGGGGTACGCGCGCGCCTGGTGGACAAGGACCAGACGCCGCATTGGCATTGGCAGGAAGTTGCTCAGGTCCCCCAGGCAGTGGTACAGGCGCACTTCAGCAAGGCATGGGAGGGGCGGCATCCGCTGGCTGACCTTGTGTGAAGCCAGCGAATGCGATGTTCACCGGTGCGAGTTGCGATCGCCCCAGCCGTTGTCGCTGCGACCCCGGTCACGCCCATGATCGCGCCCATGGTCATTGTCCCGCCCCTGATGCCACTGCTGCCCCTGACCATAGCGCGGGGTCTGGTAGTAACGCCCTGGGGCGGGGCGCACATTGTAGTAGCCATGCCTAGGTACCGGGCGGTACTGAGGCACGGGCGCCGGGCGGTAGTAACGCGGCGCGGGGGCGTAATAGCGAGGCTGCGGCACCACGTAGTACCCCCTGTTATAGGGATAACCACGGTCGTAACCACGGTATTCATAGCGGTCCACGGTGTACACATCACTGCGGTAGTAGCCCTGGCCACCGTAATACGGAGCACAGGCGGTGGTCAGCACACCCAGCACAACAATCAGCAAAAGTCGGCGATACATGGCGGCCTCCCGGACCGCTGAACTGCACATCCCAGCGGCGCTGGTCGGCGTCGATCGGCAAGCGTTCATCGACATAGGCTAAGACCACCGAATCGACGTGCCGTGCGTTTTTCGAAATAAATTGTGACAAGGCCGATACCCCTGAAAATCGTCCAGTTATTTTCTGCGCGCCCCTCTAGAATAAGACCCATCGGTACCCGCCACGGATCTGCCATGCCGCTTCGTTACGCCCTGTTCTCGCAACGCTCGTTGATGCTGGCATTGCTTTTGTTGCTTGGCTGCGGCTTTCTGGCCACGTCGCTGCTCAGCTACTTTGCCTCGCGCAGCGAGATCCGCGACAACATCATCAACACCGAGCTGCCGCTGACCTCCGATACCGTCTACTCCGAAATCCAGCGGGACCTGGTGCGCCCGGTGGTGATCGCCTCGATGATGGCCCAGAACACCTTCCTGCGTGACTGGGCCCTGGCCGGCGAACAGGACCCGATGCCCATCACCCGCTACCTCAATGAAGTGATGGCGCATCAGAATGCCTACACGGCGTTTTTTGTCTCCGAGGCCAGCGGCATCTACTACCAGGCCAAGGGCGTACTCAAGCATGTCGACCCGCGCACCGAGCGTGACCGCTGGTACGCACGCGTCAAGGCGATGGACACGCCCTACGAGATCAACGTCGACCTGGACATGGCCAACCAGGACAAGCCCACCGTCTTCATCAACTACAAGGTGTTCGACTACCAGGGCAGGTTCATCGGCGCGGCTGGCGTCGGGCTGACGGTCGAAGCAGTGATCAGGCGCCTGAGCGACTACCAGTTGCGCTATCAGCGTACGGTGTATTTCGTCGATGCCAGCGGTCGCATCGTGCTCACCGGGTCTGCCGGCGGCCCCGAAGGCGTACACAGCGGGCTCACGCTGCGCGAGGTGCCAGCGCTGGCCGACCTGCAGCAGAAAATGCCCGTGCCGGTGGAGGGCAACCGCGAATACAACCATGATGGGCACAGCCACTTTCTCAATGTGCGCCTGATCCCCGAGCTCGACTGGTACCTGTTCGTCGACAAGCGCGACGGCACGGCCCTGGACAGTGCACGCCAGTCGCTGTACATGAACCTGGTGATCTGCGCGATGATCACCCTGGTGGTGCTGTCGCTGCTCAATGCGATGATCCGTCGCCATCAGGACAACATCCAGACCCTGGCAACAATCGACAGCCTGACCGGCCTGCCCAACCGACGCGCCTTCGACCTGCTGGCGGCACAGGCCCTGCTCGACACCGAGCGCGAGCCCATGCCGCTGGTGGCACTGCTGCTCGACCTGGACCACTTCAAGGTCCTCAACGATACCCACGGCCATCTGGCCGGCGACGAAGTGCTGCGTCAGTTCGCGCGCATCCTGGAAAGCTGCCTGCGCCATACCGACATCATCTGTCGTTGGGGCGGCGAGGAGTTTCTCGTGCTGCTCAAGAACACCGACGCCGACGCCGCACGGGCGGTTGCCGAAAAGATTCGCCTGCGCACCGAGCAACTGGCCTTCGGCTATGCCGACAAGGTGCTCGACCTGACCGTAAGCATCGGCTTGAGCGCCCATCGGTCCGACGATACCTTGCACACCCTGATCGCCCGCGCCGATGATGCGCTGTACCGCGCCAAACAGGGTGGACGCAATCGCGTCTGCTCGGAACTGTAAAACGTCGCCCCCGGTAGCCACCACCATGAACGATACCCGCCTGTGCCCCGCCTGCGGCGCCAGCAACCAGTGCAGCCTCGCCGACCCGCGCAGCGCCACCCAGGCCTGCTGGTGCTACAGCGTGCAGATCGATCCCCGCGTGCTCGAAGCGCTGCCGGCGCATTTGCGCAACAGTGCCTGCCTGTGCCCGCGATGCGCCCAGGTCGATGCCCGATTGCAGGCAGCCAAGCCTGCGCCGAACCGTTAGACTGCGCGCCCACCTCTGTACGCCCAACCGCCATGCGCCTCGACCGTTTTCTCAGCAACTTGCCATGTTTCAACCGCCAGCAGGTGCGCCTGCTGCTGGTGCAACGACGGGTGCGGGTGGATGGCGTGGCCATCGCCGACCCGCACCATGAGGTACGCGAGTTCAGCCGCGTCGAGGTCGACCAGCAGGTGCTGCAAGCCGGGCGTGCACCGCGCTACCTGATGCTGCACAAGCCGATGGGTTGCGTCAGCGCCACCGTCGACCCGCAGCACCGCACCGTGCTCGACCTGCTCGACGAACCCGACCGGAACGACCTGCACATCGCCGGGCGCCTGGACTTCAACACCACCGGGTTGCTGCTGCTGACCAACGATGGCCAGTGGTCACGTCGCCTGACCCAGCCCAAGACAGGGCTGGCGAAAACCTACTACGTCGAGACCGAGCAGCCGATCACCGACGCCTATGCGCCAACCTTTGGCCAGGGCATCTACTTCGCCTTCGAAAACCTCACCACCCTCCCCGCCGAGCTCACCCTGCTGGGCAGCCACAGCGCGCGCCTGAGCATCGTCGAGGGGCGCTATCACCAGGTCAAACGCATGTTCGGCTTCTTCGACAACAAGGTCACGCGCCTGCACCGCGAGCGCATGGGCCCGCTGCACCTGGACCCGCAGCTGGCCCCGGGGCAATACCGTGCGCTGAGCCAGGATGAAATCCTGGCCATCTGACGCCACGACCGCTCGGCAAAAAAATCATCGATTGCGCCAACGGCACTTGCGGGTTGGCCGGGCGCCTGCTTGAATCCAACCGTCAGTCTGCATGTGACCAATCGGTCACGAACGCAGTCCAAGGCACCTTTTTGCAGGTGACCGGCGCCCCGAAGCGCTGGCGTCCGGCAGATTGCCCACCTAACAACAATACCCGTCGACCAGCCGGCAACGGATCGACACAGGGCCCCCTCGTTTCATTTCAAGGCGTATGCCTACCTGTCATGAAGACCGGGCAAGCTTGCTTGCACGGATACCCTTTTTGCGCCAGGAGTCGATGACATGAGGCCAGAAATTGCTGTGCTGGATATACAGGGTCAGTACCGGGTTTACACGGAGTTCTATCGCGCGGACGCCGCAGAGAAGACGATCATCCTGATCAACGGCTCGCTCGCCACCACAGCGTCTTTCGCCCAGACGGTGCGCAACCTGCATCCGCAGTTCAACGTCGTGCTGTACGACCAGCCCTACTCGGGCAAGTCCCGGGCACACAACCGCAACGACCACCTGCTGACCAAGGAAACCGAAGGCCGGATCCTGCTGGAGCTGATCGACCACTTCGCCGCCGACCACCTGATGTCGTTTTCATGGGGCGGTGCCTGCACCCTGCTGGCACTGGCCAGCAAGCCGCGGCGCATTCGCAAGGCCGTGGTCAGCTCGTTCTCGCCGGTGATCAACGAACCGATGCGCGACTACCTGGAACGCGGCTCGCACTACCTGCGCACCTGCGACCGCCAGCAGATGGGCAAACTGGTCAACGACACCATCGGCAAGCACCTGCCCTCGCTGTTCAAGCGTTTCAATCATCGCCACGTCAGCAGCCTGGCCGAGCATGAGTATGCGCAGATGCACTTCCACATCCATCAGGTGCTGGGTCACGACCTCGGGCGGGCCCTGCGGGCCGCACAGGCCATCGACATTCCGGTGCTGTTCATGAACGGTGAATGGGACGAATACACCACTGCCCACGACGCCCGGCAATTTTCCCGGCACGTGCGCCACAGCCACTTCAGGCCGATTCGCAGCGCCGGCCATTTCCTGGACATGGAACACAAGGCGGCCTGCCGCGACACCCGCGAGGTGCTGCTGGAGTTTCTAGGCCCGCAACCGCGTGAAACGCGCTCCCCGTATCACTTCGTGCACGGCCAGCATGCGCAGGCCATCTGAGTGGTCGCGGCCAGTGTAGCGCCGGTCTGCGGCAGACCGGCGCTACGGCTCGCGAGCCGCCGATTGCAATAAGGGCTTCAAATCGTCTCGCAGTTCTGGTACAAAGTGCGCCTGAAAGCGGGTGTCGTATAATGGCATTACTCCAGCTTCCCAAGCTGATAACGAGGGTTCGATTCCCTTCACCCGCTCCAGTCACTTCCCCCTCCCCGTTACAAGCCCCCTCAGCACTCGAACCATCCAACTGAATATGCTCGCAGCCTCACATGACAGTGGCTTGCTTACAGGCAGTTCTGGATAATGCCCTTAATCGATACCCCGCATCCAAGACGGATAGCAAGAGGGTAAAATTTCAGTTGGGTAAATCCATGGGGGATGAGTTGTCCAAGCAAAAGGATCTTAGCCAGTTGCAGATCGACGGAGTTTTCTGCATCAGCCTGCGGGAGCGGACTGACCGTCGAGACCTTTTGACCCGGGAGTTCGAAGGCAGCGGGTTGAACATCGAATTTCTCATCGTGGACCGCGATAGCGAGAATCCCGAGCGGGGCTGCTTCGACTCCCACGTGACCTGCGCAAAAATGGCTCTGGAGCGTAAATATCGGCGGGTACTGGTGCTCGAGGATGACGCCACCCTGCTGACCTTCGACCCACGCCAGGTGCACCAGATCAACACCTTCCTGAACGGGAAGGAACCCGAACTGTTTTATCTTGGAGCGAATCTGGGGAGGGTATGGCTCACCTGGCACAGGGGAATAGCCCGTGTACGGGCCAAAGGTACCCATGCTTACATTCTGTCCAGCAAAGGCTGCGAGCGCCTGGTCAGCCATTCACCCTATACGGGTACGGCGATCGACAAGGTCTATTCAAAGCGATTCCGGGCGTACATGGCCTTCCCCATGCTGAGCCAGCAACAACCCGAGGAGGTCGTTGCAAGCGACGTGCTGGCCGCTCGCTCCACGGACGGCACCTTCCCTGACGCCGCGTACTGGCGCGCAAACTGGCGCAGGCAATATGCAGAGGCGCTCAGAAACATCGGTAAGACGATGCTGTGCAGAGACCTCTGACAGCCGGTCCTGCGCCTCACCCTAAACCCGCCATATGGCGGGTTTTTTGTGGTCACTCCAGCCCCGGCAAGCAATTTGCTGCCCATGCACTCGGTAGGCGGGCAACGCAGGGCACGGTATTCTGCGATAAATCTGCGCCCGCCTGATTCAGATCAACACCGCCCCCAAAGACCTTGGTAAAACCCACCGCTGCTCCGAAACATCACAAGGATCGGTCCATGTTTCTCTCCCGCTGGCTCCCCGGCCTCGCCAACCTGCTGCGTTACCGTGCCGAATGGTTTCGCCCTGACCTCCAGGCAGGCCTGTCGGTTGCCGCCATCCAGATCCCCATCGCCATCGCTTACGCGCAAATCGTCGGCCTGCCGCCGCAGGTCGGGCTGTACGCGTGCATCCTGCCCATGATGGTGTACGCCCTGGTGGGCAGCTCGCGCCAGTTGATGGTCGGGCCCGACGCTGCCACCTGCGCCATGGTCGCCGGTGCCGTGGCGCCGCTGGCCATGGGCGACCCGGCGCGCGTGGCACAGTTGTCGGTGATCGTCACGGTGCTGGTGGGGCTGATGCTGATCGCCGCAGGCCTGGCACGGGCCGGCTTCATTGCCAGTTTCTTCTCCCGACCGATTCTGATCGGCTACCTCAACGGTATCGGCCTGAGCCTGCTGGCCGGCCAGCTGGGCAAGGTGCTGGGGTTCAAGATCGAGGGCAACGGCTTCGTGCTCAGCCTGATCAACCTGCTCGAACGCCTGAACGAAATCCATTGGCTGACGCTGTTCATCGGCCTGGCCGGCCTGGCTCTGCTGATCTGGCTGCCCCGGCGCTACCCCAAGCTGCCGGCAGCGCTGGTGACCGTGGCCATCGCCACCCTGGTGGCCGGCCTGTTCGGCCTGGACCGCTTCGGCGTGGCAGTCCTCGGTCACGTGCCCTCGGGCATGCCCACCCTCGCCTGGCCGCAGACCAACCTCGAAGAGATGAAAAGCCTGCTGCGTGACGCCCTGGGTATCGCTACGGTCAGTTTCTGCAGCGCCATGCTGACTGCACGCAGCTTTGCCGCACGCCATGGCTATGCGATCAACGCCAACCATGAATTCCTCGCCCTGGGCGTATCGAACCTGGCCGCCGGCGCCTCGCAGGGGTTTGCCATCAGCGGCGCCGACTCGCGTACCGCAGTCAACGACATGGTGGGTGGCAAGAGCCAGCTGGTGGGCATCATCGCGGCGCTGGTGATCGCGCTGTGCCTGCTGCTGTTCACCGTGCCCATGGCGTGGATCCCGCAGGCAGCCCTGGGCGCCGTGCTGCTGATGGCCGGCTGGGGGCTGATCGACGTCAAGTCGCTGAGCAAGATCTACACCCTCAGCCGCTTCGAGTTCTGGCTGTGCATCCTGACCACGGTCGGCGTGCTGGGCGTGGGCGTGCTGCCGGGCATCATCATCGCGGTGACCCTGGCGATCCTGCGCCTGCTCTACACCATCTACCAGCCCACCGATGCAGTGCTGGGCTGGGCGCCCGGCATCGAGGGCCAGGTGGACATCCGCCGCCACAAGGACGCGCGCACGGTGCCAGGGTTGGTGGTGTACCGCTTCGACGACGCGATCCTGTTCTTCAACGCCGACTACTTCAAGATGCGCCTGCTCGACGCGGTGCAGAAGGAGGTGGAAGCCCGCGCCGTGCTGTTCGACGCCGAGGCGGTCAGCTCGATCGACGTGAGCGGCATCGCGGCGCTGCGCGAAGTGCGTGAAACCCTGATGGCCCAGGGCATCGTGATGGGCATCGCCCGGGCCCGCGGCAGCTTCCTGCGGATGCTGGTGCGCTCGGGGCTGGCGCGGGAGATGGGCAGCGAGCTGCTGTACGGCTCGGTGCGGGCAGGCATTCGCGCCTACCGACTGTGGCGCAACAAGGTCAGGCGCGAGGCGGCTGTCGCACAGTAAACCTTTCGCCGGCAAGGCCGGCTCCTGGCGATGTTGCAGGAGCCCGCCTTGCCGGCGAAGCGGCAGGGTCAACGCGGCTCACAGGCCTGCGGCGTCCCCTGCCCGCTACCGATCAGGGCGATCAACCCACACGGCAATGACCCACGCCATTGCAGGTAGTCATGCCCGGCCGGGTATTCCACCTGCACCACCGGATACCCCTTGGCCTGCAGCACGTCGCGCAACTGGCGATTGGTGTCGAGAATCTTCGGCCCCTCGAACAACCCCGACTGCAGGTAGAAGCGCAGCGGCGCACGCGGTGCACGCACGTACTCGCGGGTCAGCCAGCCAGGCTCCATTCCTTCCGGCGCCCACCAGTACGACCCCGACAGGCTCAGCACATTGCCGAACAGCTCCGGATGCTGCAGCCCCAGGTAGGCCGAGGCCAGCCCGCCGTAGCTGGAACCTGCTACCACCGTGCGGTCGGCCGGGGCCGACAGCCCGCGCGCCTTCGCCCAGGGCATCAGTTCCTCGGCCATGAACCGCGCAAACTGCGGGTTGGGTGGCAACTCGACCTGGCGCGACAGGTCGGTCGGGTTGGCGATGATCAGCGCAGCAGTGGGGCCGATCAGGCCATCGGCGAGCAGGTTGTCGAGCAGCGTCGGGGTGGGCACCTGCCGGGTGTAGGCATGCGCATCGAACAGCACCAGCAGCCCCTGCCCCGCCGCCCCCGGTGTCCAGCCCGGCGGCCGGTACAGGTACACGTCACGCTGGTTGCCCAGCACCTTGCTGGTCAGCACCTGGCGCTCCAGCGTGCCCCGGGCTGCCCCGGGGCGCTGCGCCACCCAGGGCTGCGCAGGCGCGTCGGCAAGCTCCAGGCGCGAGCGCGACAGCCAGCGATCGCCACTGCCATCGGCAAAGCCGTTGGGGTTGAGCGGGTCTTGCCGGGAGCTGGCCAGAATCACCCGGCGGTCAGTGGAGGGCGGTACGTCGGGTGCCATCTGGTAGCTCATCCGGGTGCTGGAAGGCACCACGTAGCTGCGAAACCACACAGCGCTGCCGCCCAGGCGCTGCAGCTCATCATGGTTGCCCGACGGCGCGCCGAATACCCGAACGTTGTGCCGGGCACCTCGCCACAGGAAGGTCACCAGCGGTTGCCCGGGCTGCTCTGCCAGCGCTTCGACCAGGGGCGTACCCTGCTGCTCGCGGGCCTTCCAGAAGGCCTGGGTATCGCCCCCCTTGGCCACATGCGCCGCCAGCTCGCGCATCACCGGGCTTTGCAGGCGCGTCTGCTGGGCCTGCTGCTCGGCCACGCTGGTGACACCGGTCAGCTTGAGCGAATAGGCAGCCTGCGGGCGGGTGGCGATGGCTTCTGCGCGCACGCCATACAGGCCGTCGTGGGGGGCGATGAACATGAAGTCGCGCACCATGTCCAGCCCGTCCACCAGCAACCCCACCGGCTGGCCGTCGGCATCGAGCAGGCGCACGCTGACGTCGCCCTCCACGCGCCCCTGCACGAAGTCACCGGCCTTGAGCGGCACGGTCCATACCGGCTGCCGGCCCTGGCCGATGGCGCCGCTGACGCTGTGCCCGGGCACCAGCGATGCGGCCATTGCGGCGCCGCCGGTCAGGCTGGCCAGCGCAAGGCCGGCGCAAAATGTCTTGAGTCGTTGCATGTACACCTCAGAAGTCGATGCTGGCCGAAAGTTTCAGCGTGCGCGGCTCGCTGACCGTGGCGTAGCCGTCGTTGAACACACCGGCCCAGTAGGCACGGTTCTCGACGTTCTCCAGGCTGGCGCGCAGCACCACGTCCTTGCTCAGGATGCGCGTGCTGTAGCGACCGCCCAGGTCATAGCGGGTCCACTGCGGAATCTTCAGCTCGTTGGCCGAATCCAGGTACTGCGAGCTGCTGTGGATGGCCAGCGCGGTCAGGGTCAGGCCCTCGACCCAGGGCGTGTCCCACTCGCCGCCCAGGTTGGCCGACCACTGCGGCACCCCGCGCGCGGCGTTGCCATCGAGCTTGCCGCCAGCGGTCTTGGTCAGCTCGGCACGGGTATAGGTCACCCCACCCAGCAGGCGTACGCTCGGCGTCAGCGAACCGAACAGGTTCCACTCCACCCCGCGATTGCGCTGCTGACCATCGTCGGTGTAACGGTTGCTGGCGGTGTCGAGCATCATGCTCGGCTTCTCGATCTGGAACACGCTGACGGTGTGGGTGAAGTCGCCCAGGTCCCACTTGACCCCGGCTTCCACCTGCTTGGACTTGTACGGGGCGAACTGCTCGCCATAGTTGGCAGCCGACAGGTCGCTGACCATACCGCCCTGGGTCAGGCCCTCGATGTAGTTGGCGTACAGCGAGACATCCGCCTCCCACGGCCTGAGCACCACGCCCAGTGCCGGGGTCAGCGCATGCTCGTCATACGAAGGCGAACTCATCTTCTGGCGCACCCGCTGCGAGCGCACGCCCAGGGTCAGCAACAGCTTGTCGTCGACGAAGCCCAGGGTATCGGCCACGGCAAAGCTCGACAGGGTGTTGTCGCCGGTCTTGTCGCTGGAGCCGATGTTGCCGGCAATGATCGGCTTGCCGGGGTGATAGATGTTGGTCGTGTACTTTGCCCCGGTGACGGTGGCGGCGCGACCGATGTCCTGGTGCAGCAGGGTGGTGCTGAGCACCAGCTGGTGGGTCACCGGACCGGTACTGAAGTTGCCGCGCACACCCGCTTCGGTGGACAGGCTATGGGTATAGCCGCCCTGGTTGTAGGTTTCGGCGGTGGCGTCGCCGTTGCCGGAGGTGATGATCGAGCGCGTGCCGTTGAGGAAGCCCTTGTAGCGGGTACGCGCACCGCCGACGCTGGCGTAGGCCGTCCAGTCGTCCGACAGTTCGTATTCGCCGCGCAGGATCACCGCCTTGCTGATCTGCTTGGCCGAAATACCGTCGAGGATGTTGGAATCCGGCTTGGGCGCCTTGGTCACGTAGCCCAGTTTGCTGAAGCCGGCCATCATCGGGCTGCCGTTCTGCATCTTTTCGTGGCTTTCGTAGGCATCGAGTTCCAGCTTCCAGCCATCGCCACGGTAATCCATGCCCAGGGACGCCAGGGTGCGGTCCTTGGACTGGTCGTCGACCCCGGTGTCACCGCTGCCGTACACGCCGTTGAAGCGGATGCCCAGGCGGTTCTCCTCACCCAGGCGCCGGCTCAGGTCCAGGTGCTCGGCCCAGTAGCCGTCGGATACGTAGCTGGTGGTCAGGCGCGTCAGTGGCGCATCCCCGGCCCGCTTGGGCACCAGGTTGATCACCCCGCCCACACCGCCGTTGGGGGCCATGCCGGTGAGCAGTGCGCCAGGGCCCTTGAGCACCTCGACGCGCTCCAGGAACTCGGTGGGCACATGCCCATCGGGCGCCAGGCCATACAGACCGTTGACCGCAAGCTCGGTGGAGTCGATGGAGTAGCCGCGGATCATGAAGTTTTCGTAAGTGTGGCCTTCACCGGTGCTGAAGCGCACCGACGGGTCGTTGCGCAGCACCGCGCCCACCGTGCCGCTCTGCTGGTTTTCCATGTGCTGGGCGGTGTAGGCGGTGATGTTGAAAGGGGTTTCCATGATGTCGCGATTGCCCAGCATGCCCACCTTCGCACCGCGTGCCACCTGGCCACCGCTGTAGAGCTCGGGCGGGTTGCTGCTGTTGCCCACCTGCGCATTGACCGTGGTGGCACCCAGGGTCAGCGCGCCGTCGCTCTCGGGGCGACGCAGGATGATCACGCCGTTTTCTTCGCTGGCCACCAGGCCGCTGTTGTCCAGCAGGCGTTGCAGCGCCTGTTGCAGGGTGAAGCGGCCCTGCAGCGCCGGGGCATTGCGCCCGGCCAGCCACTGGCTGTCGGCGGCAATCGCCACCCCCGCCTCGCGGGACAGCGCCTGCACCGCGCTATCCAGCGGCTGGCTGGGCAGGTCGAGCGCCAGCACGCGGGTGCCTGCGCTCAGCTCGGCCGACACGGCCGACAGGCTGGCCGCGCCAAGAGCACAGGCCAGCACCAGGTGGCGAAGGGTGCTGGGGATAACCGAAGAAGGCGACGAACGCGTGGTCCGGGCGAGGAAAAACGACATGATCTGTCCTTTGAGCTAGGGAGTTGCCAGGAAGACGCGCTAGCTGGCCACTACCCCTCAAAAAAATTTCAACGTAGCTGCAGCCAGGTGTACTCACCCTTCTGCATCAGGCTCAGCGGCAGCACCCTGGGCAAGGCGTTCAGCAATATGTCGGGGCGGTCGCTGGGGAAGCTGCCGGTCAGGCGCAGCCCGGCTGCTCCCTCGCCAAGCCGCACCTGACGGTTGCTGTAGGCATTGAATTCGTCGATCACCTCGGCCAGCGGTGCATCGGTGAACGACCACCAGCCTTGGCGCCAGTGCTCGGCGTTCGGGGCCGCCTGCGGGTGATGCTCCACCGGCCCCGCCACACCGGGTTCGCCCAGGCGCACCCGGTCGCCGGCCAGCAGTTCGCGGGTCTCGCCATCCAGGCCGCGCACCTTCACATGACCGCGGGTCACCGCCACCTGGATATCGCCGCCACGGTCGCTGACGCTGAAGGCGGTGCCCAGCACCTGCACCTGCCCCAGCCGGGTGCTGACCAGGAAGCTGCGCAGGCGCTCGTGGGCCACGTCGAAAAACACATTGCCGTGGGCCAGCATGACCTCGCGCTGGCTGTTGCTGTACTTCACCTGCACGTTGCTTTCGGCCGCCAGCACCATCTGGCTGCCGTCGGGCAGCAGTACATTGCGTGCGGGCGCTGCATGTTCGGTCAGCAGCACCTGGTCGAACTGTGGCCGGCGCTGCCACAGCCAACCCAGCCATGCACTGCACCCGACCACCGCCAGCAGGCCGGCACCCTGGCGCAGCAGGCGACGCCGGCCGAGGTTGACCGGCTCGGGGGCCAGCGAGCCGCGCAACTGCGGGGTCAGTCGATGGATCATCTGCCAACGCTGCTCGGCCTCCAGCCAGGCACGCTCATGCTCGCTGCTTTTGTTGCGCCAGCGCTGCAACTGCCCGCTCACCTCGCGCACACGGGAGGGGTCGTCACTGTGCAGCCCCGCCAGGTAGCCCAGCGCCTGCTGTACCTTGCGTGGCGAAACCGGCCGCGCCTCAGACATGACGGCAGGCCTGGCTCAGTTCGGACAGGTCGAACACCGCGCGGCCGATGTGCAGCTCCACGGCCTTGGCCGACAGCTGCAGCTCGTCACACACCTGGCGATGGCTCTGGCCATGCAGGCGCACGCGCACGAACACCTCGCGGCGCAGGCGCGGCATGCGCTCGATACGCGCAATCAGTTGCTGCAACTGCTCGCGGGCAATCAGGATCTCTTCCACGCTGGGGGTGAGCCCATCGGCCCGTGTCAGCCAGTCCTCCAGCGCCGCCAGCTCGCGACTGCGCCGGCGAAACTGGTCGATGCACAGGTTGCGCGCCGCCTGGAACAGCAGCGCACGGGCATTGATCACCGGGGCATTGAGGGCATGCGCGTAGGCCTGGGCAAAGCTCGACTGGGCAATATCGGCCGCATCATCGGGGTTGCGCAGTCGGCTGCCGAGGTAGCGACGCAGGTCGGTGTAGTGCGCGAGCAGCTCGTCGGCGACAGCCGCAAACGACGGCGCGCCGGCCGTCCAGGGGGTTGAAAGCGAGGTCATGGGCGTCCGGCGCGTGATAAGGCAGACAAAACATTAATGGGAATTCGTATCATTCTCACACACTCACTCTGCCTTCGGCCAGCCCTCAGTACCCGGTGGCAGACACCGCAGGTTCCGGAGCGCTGATGACAACGCGTCGGCGTGCTACAGTCGCGCCCTGCCAACGTGCAACAAATCCCTACGAGATCCACATGCCCCTCGCCGACGTCGACGCAACCCTGGCGGCCTGGCCGCACCTCAATACCGCCCACCCGTGCACCAGCCTGCTGCTGGGCAACGGTGCCAGCCGCGCCATCTGGCGCCCGTTCGCCTACTTTTCGTTGTTCGAGCTGGCCCAGCGCGTGCGCCACAAGCCCCTCGGCCTCACCGACCAGGCACTGTTCAAATCGATGAACAGCGAGCTGTTCGCGCCGGTGCTCAGTGCCCTGAACACCGCCGTGCAGGTTAATGCCGCGCTGGCGATCAGTTCGTCGGCACCGCTCAACCGCTACTACGCGATCAAGGAGGCGCTGATCCACGCGGTGCGCAGCGTGCACATTCCCTGGAAGCTGCTGCCCACTGCCCACCTGGCCGCGATCAACGCCGAGCTGCGCACCTACCAGCGCGTGTTTTCCAGCAACTACGACCTGCTCTGTCACTGGGCCGTGAACCAGGCGCCGCACGGCTTTGCCGAGCTGTTCGACGAGGAAGGCGATTTCGACGTCAGCCGGGCTCAGGGGCCGGGCACGCGGATGCACTACCTGCATGGCGGCCTGCACCTGCTGCGCACCCAGCACGGCACCACGCGCCAGCGGGCGGCCAGCGGCAGCCAGTTGCTCGACGGCTTTGCCATCAACACCCCGGGCGATGTGCCGCTGTTCGTGAATGAAGACAGCAGTGACAACAAGCTGCGGGCGATTCGCGGGTCCGATTACCTGACCTGGTGCTACGCCGCGCTGGCGACGCAGCGCGAGGGGCTGTGCGTGTTCGGGCATCACCTGGACCGTGCCGACCGGCACCTGGTGGAGGCGATCAGGCAGGCGCAGCCGACACACCTGGCCATTTCGATCCTGCCGGTGAACGAGGCGGCCATCGTGAGCCAGAAGCAGCATTACGCGCGGGTGTTCGAAGCGTGCCCGGGCATCGAACTGCATTTTTTCGACGCCACCACGCACCCGCTGGGCGCGCTGGCGAATGTGCCCGCGCCGCCGCCCAAGGCAGTGGGGCGGCGTCGGCGCTAGGCCGGCCCCCACAGGAGGGCGCGAAGCCTGTAGGAGCCGGCCTTGCAGGCGAAAAGGCCGGCGCGACGCCCAACTGTACGGACACCTTTGTTGCCAACTGTAACCAGATTCCCCACCCCACCTGTGGCTCAATGAGCGGCCCCTCCAGCCCTCAGGCGCGCTCATGTCTACCCGCGAAAACACCGGCCTGGCCCTCGGCCTGCTCGGCGTCATCATCTTCAGCCTGACCCTGCCCATGACCCGCATCGTGGTGCAGGAGATGCACCCGCTGCTCAACGGCCTGGGCCGGGCCCTGGTGGCCGCGATCCCGGCAGCGGCGCTGTTGCTGTGGCGCCGTGAAAAGTGGCCCACCTGGCAGCAGGTCAAGGGCCTGAGCCTGGTGGCGCTGGGGGTGATTCTCGGTTTCCCGGTGCTGTCGGCCTGGGCCATGCAGAGCGTGCCGGCCTCCCACGGCGCACTGGTCAACGGCCTGCAACCCTTGTGCGTGGTGGTGTATGCGGCGTGGCTGTCCCACGAGCGACCTTCCACGGCGTTCTGGGCATGGGCGGCGCTGGGCAGCGCACTGGTGGTGGCCTACGCGATGATCATGGGCGCCGGACACATCCAGGCCGGTGACCTGCTGATGCTGGCGGCGATTGCTGTGGGCGGGCTGGGCTATGCCGAAGGCGGCCGCCTGGCGCGGGAGATGGGCGGTTGGCAGGTGATCTGCTGGGCGCTGGTGCTGTCCAGCCCGCTGCTGCTGGGGCCGGTGGTGTACCTGGCGCTGCAGCATGAGGGCGCGATCAGCCCGCGGGCCTGGTGGGCGTTCGGCTATGTGTCGCTGTTTTCGCAGTTCATCGGTTTTTTTGCCTGGTACGCCGGGCTGGCGCTGGGCGGAATCTCACGGGTGAGCCAGGTGCAACTGCTGCAGATCTTCTTCACCATCGCGCTGTCGGCGCTGTTCTTTGGCGAGCAGGTGGCGCCGATCACCTGGGTGTTTGCCGGCGAAGGGGCCCTTAAGGTCTACCCGGGAATCAAGCCATCGGCCCGCAGCAGCGTCTCCAGACAATGCTCCTTGACCCCATAGAACGCCTTGAGCGCCTGGATCTTCTCCAGCAACGCCTGCGCCGCCACCGGCTCGCGCCGCCGGGTGGCCAGGATCATCTTGTTCTTGTTGGTGTGCTCCAGCGAGATGAACTCGAACACCTTGGTCTCGTAGCCACAGGCCTCCAGGTACAACGCACGCAGGCTGTCGGTGAGCATCTCGGCCTGCTGCCCCAGGTGCAGGCCGTACTGCAGCATCGGCTTGAGCAACCCCGGGCTGTGCATCTGCGGGCGAATCTGCTTGTGGCAGCACGGCGAGCACATGATGATCGCCGCGCCACAGCGAATACCGGTATGAATCGCGTAGTCGGTGGCAATGTCACAGGCATGCAGGGCGATCATCACCTCGATGGCGCTGGGCACCACGCTGCGCACATCGCCACACTCGAACTTCAGCCCCGGATGCTCCAGGCGTGCGGCGGCGGCATTGCACAGCTCGACCATGTCCGGGCGCAACTCCACGCCCGTCACCTGCGCCTCGCGCTGCAGGGTGTTGCGCAGGTAGTCGTGGATCGCGAAGGTCAGGTAGCCCTTGCCCGAGCCGAAGTCCGCCACCCGCACCAGCTGATCTGCCGCCAGTGGCGCGCTGCTCAGCGCATGGGAGAACACCTCGATGAACTTGTTGATCTGTTTCCATTTGCGCGACATCGCCGGAATCAGCGCCTGCTGCTTGTCGGTCACGCCCAGATCGTGCAGAAACGGCCGGCTCAGCTCCAGGTAGCGCTTCTTCTCGCGATCATGCTCGCCGGTCACCACCTCGCGCGCCTGCTGCACGGCGTTGCGATGCAGCATCGGCTTGCCCTTCTTGGTGAACTCCAGCTGCACCTCGTCGTTCAGGCTGAGCAGGTGCGCGTTGCGAAACGAAGCCGGCAACAGTTCACCGATCAACGTCAGCGCCTCGTCCAGCGCCAGGTTGCGGGTGATGTCGCGGGTCTTGTAGCGGTACACGAACGACAGGCTGGCCTGCCCCTTGATCGTCAGCGGCTTGGCCGTTACCCGCTGCAGGTCGACCTCGGCGCCGACATGGCGCGCCAGCACCAGTTTGATGAAGGTGTGCTGGTGCAGGCTGGTGGCGAGCAGCGCCAGAAACTGCGCACGCGCATCCGGCGCGGCCTGGACGGTGGGGGTTGCGGACATGGGGAGTGGGTGCCTCGGGTTGCGGGGGGCGCCCGCAGGCGCGCAATGGCGCGCATTTTACGTGGATGACCGCCCCAGGCACAGCATTTGTCGATCAGCGCGCATGCCTCAGCCCAGCAGCACCAGCCGGTTGGGCAGCTCGTTGCGCGCCTGGGTCACCGGCACATGGGCCGCCAGCAGCTCGCCACAGGCCTCGATGCAGGTGACAAAGCCCTGCAGGGTCTGGCCCTGCTGCACCTGGGCGGTGAAGGTGCGCACGATGGCGTCCCAGGCCTGGTTGTCGAGGCGACTGGAGATGCCCTCGTCCACCAGGATCTCCACATACCGCTCGGCCTCGCTGACGAAGATCAGCACCCCGGTGCGGCCCACGGTGTGATGCAGGTTCTGCTCCAGAAACTGGCGCCGCGCCAGGTTCGACGCACGCCAGTGGCGCACCCTGCGCGGCACCAGCCAGCTGGTCAGGCGCGGCAGGCGGAACACCAGGCACAGCACGATGAAGGTCAGCCACTGCGCCAGCAGCAGGCCATGCACGCTCAGCCAGCCGCTCAGGTAATAGAGGACGCCCGGCACCACCAGCGCCAGCAGGCTGGCCCACAGCAACGGGATATAGGCATAGTCGTCGGCACGCGCCGCCAGCACCGTCACCAGCTCGGCATCGGTACGCTGTTCTACCTGGGCGATGGCCTGGGCCACCTGACGCTGTTCGTATTCACTGAGCAATGCCATGTACGTGTGTGTCTCTTGTCGTGTAGTTACCAGCCGCCGGAGGACCCGCCCCCGCCGACACTGCCGCCGCCGCCACTGAAGCCACCGC